>NZ_JAUBRI010000081.1:0-25233 GCF_036701795.1 Microcoleus sp. N9_A1 | reverse complement strand
TACGACTAACTTCTTCTGAGCCACAATTGAGGCAAGAATTAATTTCTACTGTCATATCACTAATGGCAAACACTTCTTTTTAATAGTAGCTTAATTTTACTCCATCCTTTCCTTCAGGGCACTACCGAATTTTGTTCAGATCAAGCCCATCCAATTGGGACTTTTCCTTTGAGTACAGAAGAAGTGCCAGCAGATTTTATTCACGATTACAATCCGACTCAAGGTGATGTCATTGGATTGGCGGGAGGACTAACGCGAAACGATATTGTTTTGAGCGAAAGGTTTGCAACAATTGGCGATGCGAGAAGTTACGATAGCAACGGGCCTACTCCTCCGGGACAGCCTCAAACTCTTGAGTTTAGATTTTTCGACATTAAAGCGACGGTGATTCGCGAAGCTACTATCGGCAATATCTTGGGTTTAGTGAAGGATGTTTCGCCGAGTTAAATTCAGTTTAGCTCTGTGTCTGACGGGGCGATCGCCCTAGGTTAACTCAAATCGGTACATATTGCTGCTAAGGATCGCGAACTAAATAATTTACACAAGGAAAGTGGGGTGTCCCGCCCGCCATTTCTGGACGGGCGGGACGCCCATCCCACAAGAACCATCACGCATTGTAAGTTATTTAATTCTCATTTCTAAGAAGCAGAACACGGACGGGCGGGACGCCCATCCCACAACACCAAGGCTATCAATCCTCGTTCCCAGGCTCTGCCTGGGAAGGCATATCAGCGAGGCTCTGCCTCCCGATTCCTGACCTGAATTTAACAAACATTAAAATTGCCAAAAATCCGCCACATCATATCCCATTTCGCCCAGCATTTGCCGCAGCAGAGGCAAACTCAAACCGATCACATTTGTGTGACATCCTTCGATTTGTTCGACAAAAAAGCCGCCTTTACCTTCGAGTGCAAAACAGCCTGCACAGGCGAGGGGTTCTCCCGTAGCGACGTAGGCCGCAATTTGGCGCGAGGTAACTTCCGCAAAATGAACTTTTGTAACTTGATAGCGAACGATCGATCGCGACCTAGCCTGATCAAAGTCATCGAATCTCGTATCAATTAAAGCATGACCCGTATATAATTCGCCCACCTTACCGCGCATTTTCTGCCAGCGCGAGATTGCTTCTTGGGCATCCTTCGGTTTGCCGTGAATTTCCCCATCAATGACCAAAATTGAATCGCATCCCAACACCAAACACGATTTGGGATTAGGGATTTGCGGGTGAGAATTAGCCAGCAAGAATTTAGCTACAGCCTCAGCTTTTCCCTCGGCTAAAACCTGCACTAACTTAGTGGCATCCCTCATTTGTATTTGCCCTTCATCAAAGTCGCTGGGGCAAATCACAGCTTGAATGCCGGCATTTTCTAGCAGGCTGCGGCGCGCCGGAGAAGCTGAGGCTAACACAAAAGTTGGATTTTTCATAAGTTAAAAAGGAAGAAGGAAGAAGGAAGAAGGAAGAGGGAAGAAGGAAGAAGGAAGAAGGAAGAAGGAAGAAGAAAAATAAACTAAACTATTCCCATGCCCAATGCCCTGCGCCCTATTCCCCATTCCCAACTACTTTTTAATCTAATAAACAGAGAAAGATTTAACGACTTTCTCAAAAGCTTCTTTTACCTTCGGCCAGCGTTCTTCGGTAGTTGAAACGTTAAGCGTAAAAAGTTTGCCGCGGCTGATGGCTACACTCGCTAAGTTGTGCCGTTCTTGGTTTGGCAACTTAACGGCGTATTCTAAAATGTAATAGCTTTTCGATCGCGATTCGCGAGCTTCTGCACTGACTAATTCAGCTTCGCGGCCCGAATCACTCGGGGCTATCGCACTTTTGCTGAGCTTGTATCCCACATCCGTCGGCGTTCCCAAATCCGCCAGAGTTTTGTCCTTGGCGACTGAACTGATTACCACGCTGACATTCTCGGTTTGCTGGATCAAATCGCGGAACACCACATCGGGCCCATTAGAAACTGCGATCGGCAGCCAGCCGTTAGGATAGAGAAACTGATAGCCGTCGCCAGTATCAACGTAGCTTTTGAGTCCGGTGACTTTAGACACACAACCTGTCAAACTGAGGCTTAGAACCACCAGAAGTATTGCCGCAATTCGTTTGAGCATTCTTTTTACGGGTAGGGTAAAACAAAAATATTTAATTTTAATTGTCTCACCAAACCTTGCCCCTCAAAATAGTTAAGCTATGGATCGCCGTTTGTGTACCGCCCGCGATCCATAGCCATATAGTTTAATTGTTAACAAAATCATTACAGGTGAGTCAGCCAGCTAATCAGCCCGTGCTTGGTCGAAACTTCTAAAGCCAAGAGAGAAACAAAGCCAATCATGGCAAGGCGGCCGTTTAAGCGTTCTGCGTAGGGAGTGAAGCCGGTGCGGGCTTGGTCATCGATGTATACTGTCGGCTCGATCGCAAAATTGTTCATTTTGCCTTGGTCGTCCAGCATTAAGCCTCTGTTACTCATCTTTTTTTTCCTAAATGGTTTTTAGTGTACTGTAAATAAATGTAACAGACTTATGAAGATATGTAAAGGATTGTGAGAATTTTTTTTTAAAGACCTCGATCTGACACCAGTTTAAAAAAAAATACAACTGTAGGCAAGCTCTAAACCCTTATATAGTCAGTCTTTCCCAAATCTAAAATCTAAAATCTAAAATCTAAAATCTAAAATGGTATGACTGTGGGTAGACTCTGGGCCCCGGAGGGGGGAGGATAGAGTGGAGAGGCACAAAAGTCGATGGTGTATGGCAAATCCAGTCTGGGTTTGACGGAAATTGTGGAACGGAGGAAAAATTTATGCGGGCCAGTCTGGAAATGCGGTGGTTTTATAGCGGTGCGTTGCCAAAATCGATCAATCAATGGTTTGGAAGCGACAGTCTCGGCGGGTATCTTTCGCCTCCAGAAGAGCGGGAAGACATATATTTGCTAGTACCTAACTGCGACTACTTGGGAGTGAAGCTGCGCGGGAAAACCTTGGAGGTAAAGTGGCGTCAGGGAGAGTTGGGGGCGATGCAGTTCGGCAACCGCTGGGAAGGTAAGGCCGAGAAGTGGCTCAAGTGGGTTTGTGCCGACACCATCGCACCGATATCGGCGGATATTTTGGCGACAGGAAAGTGGGTGGGAGTCAAGAAAAAGCGAGCGCAGCGTCTTTATCAAGTTTCGACCCCTGGTTCCCTGATGTCTGTGCCTGTGGAAGCCCCAATTCCCCAAGGTTGCAGCGTGGAACTTACTCAGTTGAACATTAACGGCAGCGCGTGGTGGACTTTGGGATTTGAAGCGTTTGGCAGCGAAAGTTGTTTGACAGAAACCCTGGAAACAGTAGCTGGTTGGACTAGCAAGAGTTATCAGGCGCAAAAGTTGAAAGCTGAGGATTCTTCTGCTTATCCAATTTGGCTAGGCAACAAGTAATATCAAACCCGGCTTTAATAATACCTCCTGTATTTTTTAGTCGCCCTCTGTTGGAACGAGAGGCAAGTTGAGACCGGGTTTCAACCGCCGAGTCTGGCAGTCCTGGACGCCACTGGCATATATAGTAAGGTGCTCTACTACCGGAAATCTTCAATAATCTTTCAATAACGGAGTCTGACGCACCTGAGATGTTGCACCATTTTCAATTAGGTTTTTTACGGGCGGGCTCTTCGGGCCACCCCACAAGAAAACTCACTCTTTGTGGAACAGGCATCTTGCCTGTTCTTGAGAATGGTGCAAGATGCAGCCTAAAAATCGATCGTCCTGTGACAGTTAGCCTTAGTTTTATCTGATCGAGGGGGTTTGTAACTATTCCCCCTCTCCTCTTCTCTCCACTCTGCCAGCAGTTCTCAGAATTTGACAAGCCAAAATCGCCGCCCCAAACCCATTATCAATATTCACCACACCCACACCAGCCGCACAAGAATTGAGCATTGTTAAAAGAGGAGCAATCCCGCCAAAACTTGCGCCATAACCCACACTTGTCGGCACAGCAATCACCGGACAATCGGCCAAACCCGCCACCACACTCGCCAAAGCACCTTCCATACCCGCAACCGCAATCAACACATCAGCATCGGCAATGACGTGCCGGTTACTCAGTAAGCGGTGAATGCCGGCAACTCCGACATCCCACAAACGCCGCACCTTAAAACCGCAAAGTTCCGCAGTAACTGCCGCCTCTTCCGCTACAGGCAAATCCGCCGTTCCCGCACTGATAATAGTCACAGTACCCGGATGCTGCGGACTGGGGGAATTGGGAGAAATTGCACAAATTCGAGCCTTTTGGTGATAGCACAAATCGGGTATTTTTTGTTGCAATTGCTCGAAAACTTCCGGTTCGATTCGCGTCGCCATCACCGCAGAATTTCGCCCGCGCATCGCCTCTATAATCTCAACAATTTGGTCGGGCGTTTTCCCCGGGCCCCAAATTACTTCAGGAAAACCTGTTCTTAAAGTACGGTGGTGGTCAATTTTGGCAAAATCACCGACTTGTTCAAAGTCAAAATGCTTTAATTTATCCAAAGCTGCGATCGGGCTAACATAGCCTGCAGCCACAGATTCGAGTAACTTTTGTAAAATTTTAGGTTCCATAAATATTAGTCAGTTGTCAGTTGTTAGTTGTCAGTTGTTAGTTGTCAGTTGTTAGTTGTCAGTTGTCATTAGTAACAAATAACCAATAACAACTAATAAATAACCAATAACAACTAACAACTGACTATTCTGCTATTTTTAGCTCGTACAAATTCCAGAAAGCACCGCCGAGGGCACTGTAGCGAATTCCCGAAATGCGATCGCGCACCGCCTTAAAAGTCAGCGGATTCACCATGTAAATAAAAGGCACTTGTTCCGCTGTAATCCGCTGCGTCTCGGCATAAAGCTCCTTGCGCTTCGCCTCATCAAGCTCTTGGGAAGCCTTCACATAAAGGTCATCGATTTTCTGTTCCCAGTCGTACACTTCCCAACCCTTAATCGGCGGTTCTCCGGCTTGCGGGCCCTGGTTGAAAGCGTGCGAAGTCCCGTTGACCGACCAAATATTGTAGCCGCTGTGGGGTTCAGTACCTCCCGTAAAAGCGCCCAAGTAAGTATCCCAATTCCGCGTCAGGCGCAGCTTTTCCAAATAAGTGTTAAAACTCAGGAACTGCGTATCAACTTGCATCCCTAGTTTGCCCAAATCTTGCTTAATTTGCGTTGCCATTTGTTCCCGCACTTTTTTACCCGTAGCTATCAACAAAGTAAATCGCACTTTGTTGCCTTCAGCATCCAACAATTCGCCGTTACTATTATACTTGAAACCAGCACTTAACAGTAACTCTTTCGATTTTTGCCGATCGTAACTGTAAGTTTTCAATCCCTCTTCTGGGGACAGGTAGAACGGACTTTGGGCCGGAATTGGAGAATGCAGCGGTGCGCCAAGTCCGCGATAGATATTGTTAGTCATGGCGGATCGGTTGATGCCGTAGGCGATCGCCTGCCGAAATTCCTTACTCGCGAACCACCGAGACTTAACCGGGTCTACAAACGGCTGATTTTGAGCATTGCGCCCCTTATTCAGATTGAAACACATAAACACGCTGCCAGTATCCGGGCCGCCGTTGAAGACCGTATATTTGCCGCGTTTTTCCTCCCGTTTCAGCAGCGGAAACACTTCCGGCTCCACGTCCAGAGTATCCAAATCCCCCGAGCGAAAATTCAGCAGTTGATTGTCAGTATTTTCGATAATTTGCCAAACAATTTGCTGGATGTAAGGTTGAGGATTTCCCTCAGCATCTTTGCGCCAAAAATACGGATTTCGTTCCAAAACAACGCGCTGATTGGGGGTAGAACTCAGCATTCGGTATTGACCGTTGCCGACAATTTTTTTAGGGTCAGTATCCGTGCCCCAAGTAGTCAGGAATTTAAGATTGCCGTCTGCATCTGTATTTTCGACAGCTTCCTGTAAAATATGAGCTGGTAAAATCGGGATTCCCCCAGCATATCTAATAAAAGGAGCAAAGGGTTCTGCAACGGAAAATTCTACGCGGCGACTGTCGAGTTTTTTGACTTTTGGAAATTCGCCACTGATGCCAACCCTCAGAATATCTTTCAAACCGCTAGGAATTTTGTCATTGAAATAAATCTTTTCATAGCTGAAGATAATGTCATCAGTAGTCATCGGTTCGCCGTCAGACCATTTCAATCCCTCTCGCAGGGCGAAGACAATCTTTTTGCCATCTTTAGAAACTTCCCAGGACTCTGCTAAACCGGGTTCTAGCTGCGATGTCAAGCCGTTTTCGTTGATCAATCCCTCGTACATATAGCCAAAAACGCTATATCCAGATTGATTTAGCGGGTAGTTGAAGGTGGCCGGGCCGCTGGGGGTGGGAACGATGAGCCTGTTGGTTAATTGCGATCGCACGGGAGTGCACGCAGACAGACTGATAGTGGCAATTAGAGCTAGCAAAACAGCCAACCAGCGGCGCTTTGAATGTAAAATAGGGAAAATTTTCATAATAATTTACCAAAAAATATGGTTTCGCATCAAGGCTTATAGGGACAGCGCCCAAATCCCTCATAAAAACAGCGCTGTCAACTGTCAACTGTCAACTGTCAACTGTCAACTGTACCACCTGCGTGCGATTATGACTGAGATTGTAGCCAACCCAGAAAGTTTTTAGTGACAGAGAAATATTTTGTAATCCCGGCTTCTCGCAAAACATCTTGAACTTCCGGTAGACCAAATTCTTTGACGTTACCGCTGAGCAATACTTTGGTTTCTGTAGAATGCGATCGGGCATGACTGAGGATACAATGTAGAATCAAATTGTCTGTTGGGTCTTTTTCGATGATAGGTGTGTTTAAAGTTGCTTGAATAATCTCTGAATTTAATACAATCTTTTCTGCATTTTCTGACATCAGAGAAATTGCTTCACGCAGCCGCAATTCAATTTCATCTATTCGTTTGAGATAGTAAACTAATGACTCTTCTAGGTAAAAAGACAGAGATGTGGCGTGTTCAGATGTCACATCTCGCTTTGTTTCGCTAATTGGGCGACTTAGCTGTTCCTTAAAAGAGTTTTGTCGCTTCAACTCGTCCTCGAAAGCTGACCAAGCGTCCATATAACAAATGCTGGGTATGACTAACTGAACTGATGAGGACAAATCTCGCAGTAACATAATTGCTTCAGCCTCACGCCCTGTAGCAATACTCATCAGAAAGTTGGTCTCGATATATATAATTGCCACCTAATTCCACTCCTGATTTTGTTGTTCCACCTGCGAGTAATGGCGGCAAACCGATGGCTGCTATTTGTTCTGACGCTGGCGGAATTTCTGATTTCCAGTTATAGTCTAAGTCATGCATCCACGATTCAATCAGCCCCTTGATCGTACGTTCAAAGATCCATGTACTGCCAAATGTCGGCATATAATAGCGACATATTTCACCAGTATTGAGAGTGCAAACAGGCTCGGATAAATTCACACCATCCCATTTGAAAATCAGAATTTGTTCGGTGTCAATAAACATAGCATAGGGAACGATCGCGTTTTTTTCAGACATTTTAGCTAATACAGCTTTGATCCAGTCGATCGCGCGATCGACAATTTTCTGTTTCGCCGCTGGTTCTTCAGCTTGAATGATTTTAACCTCGATTAGCACGACTATGCGATCGTCTTTATCCAACGCGATCACATCCGCGTCTACAGGAAATTGTAACTCCCAGGTGTCAGTGTCCATGATTTCAGGCTTCCTAGCGATTTTGGATTAAACAATTGACTCCACAGTCAATTTTAGATGATAGAGTTCTATTTTTTGCCCAGCAAAACTACAGCATAGGCTGCGATTCCTTCCTCTCTCCCCACGGGGCCTAACTTTTCGTTAGTAGTAGCTTTGATGCCAATTTGGTCAGGTTTTAATTGTAGAACACCAGAAAGTCGATCGCGCATTTGCTCAATATGCGGTTTCAGCTTTGGACGTTCAGCAACAACCACCGAATCAATATTGCCGATTTCCCAGCCTTTATCTAATATTAACTGATTGACTTGTGCGAGCAATACGAGACTATCAGCACCTTTCCATTTCGGGTCAGGTGGCGGGAAATAAAGACCGATATCTCCTAAGCTGAGAGCTCCCAGCATCGCGTCCATAATCGCGTGGGTAAGCACGTCTGCGTCGCTGTGTCCTAATAAGCCTAATTCGTGGGGAATGTGCACGCCGCCGAGGATGAGGGGGCGTTCGGGAACTAAGCAGTGAATGTCGTAGCCGTTGCCGATGCGGATGTTCATGTAAAGTAGATTTTTGAGAAAAGCAGACAGTAGACAATTATTTCATATTTTGTCTGAGGATAATTGAGTTTTTTGGGCGATTCCTACGGGATAACACAGATAATTGCCAAGCTCAAACGATCGCCCTCAGCCATCAGCCATCAACCAACCCGAATCAAATCCGCATAGGAACCCAACAAATCATCGCCAGTCAAACTATCGCTTTCCTGCTGCGGACTCCAAATCAACTCAAAAACCAGCAAACTCTCAGCAGGAGTCGCCGCCGCTCGCTCTAATGCTGCTTTCAATTCCCCAACATCGCGAATGTCTCCAAACAGGGATTTAGTATCGTCGGTGCCAATCAAAAACGTCACTACAATATACTCTCCAGGCTCTCGATTGCCATCACTGACAGACTCTTGGCGGATGTCGCCGTTAACGATACTCAGAGTTTCTACACTTAACTTGCTGCGTTCTTGAATCGAGATTTGATTGAATATTTGCGCCGCTTCCTCCCGACTCACAACTGTTTGGGAATCTACAGAAAAGTGAGTCCAACTTTCGGGCGCTCGCAAAACACTCAAAACAGCTTCTTGCAAAAACTCTGCCCTGGCTGTCGCACTTTCTACGTTGAACTTTAACGCCAATTCAGTTAGCTGAATTTGAACTTCGCGAGCTTCGGCTAACATTGCGACTTGTAACTTGCTGACAGCAAAAAGGCCGACTTTAAGTTTATCCCCAGACTTTGGTCGATAATAGTAAATACAGTAAGCTATTAACGCTACACCCGCTCCCGAAACAAACAGCCAAAACCAAAACCATCTCCCATCCTGAGATAAAGATGGCGAAGTCGTATCGTTGCCAGAATTATTTTCAGTGGTAATTGGTGCTGGATTAACGGCAGGCTGTTGCTCATAACGGATATTTGGCTGACTGTTATCGGGATTGTCTGAAGATGGCGAAGTCGTATCGTTGCCAGAATTATTTTTAGTGGTAATTGGTGCTGGATTAACGGCAGGCTGTTGCTCATAACGGATATTTGGCTGACGCTTACCGGGAGTGTCTGAAGATGGCGAAGTCGTATCGTTGCCAGAATTATTTTTAGTGGTAATTGGTGCTGGATTAACGGCAGGCTGTTGCTCATAACAGATATTTGGCTGACGCTTACCGGGAGTCTCTAAAGATGGCCAATTCCTAGGGGGAGGCCAATTATTTTTAGGGTAACTCGTGGTAAAATTCTGGCGGGCTGTGGATTATAACGGATCTTTGGCTGACTCTTACCGGGATTGGAAGGCAATGAAGAACGTGGTACTAACTTATCGGTCTTATCGGTGCGCCGCGGTATAATTACAGCTTTATTCTTTCCCTCATATCGGGGAATCCGAGTTTTAGGTGCGACGACAGGTGCAGGTGAAGCCGGCTTTTCAAAAGAGCCACTGCGAACTCTTCCCCCAGTGTTTCCGCTGTTGCTGGGACGGCTGGGAATGGAACTAGAAGAAGTGCCAGACGAGCTGTTTCTAGAAGAACTAGAAGAACTAGAAGAACTAGAAGAACTAGAACGGCTAGGCGAGGTACTGCTAGAGCGGCTGGAACTGGAACTGGAACTGGAAGAAGACGATCGCCCGCCACTACTTCGGCCAGTGCTTCGGGCCAAAGCTTCCCGGTTAATATGTAACCATTTGCCGCCGCTGGCAGGAGTTAAATTGACAGTAACTTCAGCGGCGAGCAAAAAGACGATCGCCCAACAGCACAAAAGTTGATTTTTTAGCATAATTTTGTCTACCAAAAATACATTGCTAAACCAAGACTGTCAACACCTAACACTTAATTAATCCGCTAGCAAATCCGGTCGCCTTTGGCGAGTTCTTTCAATTTGCTGTTCCTTGCGCCAGCGAGCAATTTGGGCGTGATTACCAGACAGCAACACGTCGGGCACTTTCAAACCCCGAAAATCCGCCGGCCTAGTGTACTGCGGATAATCCAAAAGCCCGTCTTCAAAACTCTCAAACTTTAGAGAATCTTCCTTCGCTACAGTTCCCCGCAACAATCGCAAAACCCCATTTATCAAAGCTAAAGCCGGAATTTCGCCCCCCGTGAGTACAAAATCCCCCAAAGACACCTCGCGAGTGACCAAATGCAGCACTCGATCGTCCACACCCTCATAATGGCCACAAATCAACACCAACTGATCGCGATCGGCCGCCAACTCCCGAAACATCGCCTGCTGCATCGGTTCCCCCTGGGGAGTCAGCAAAATCACCTCTCGCCTTGGCAAAACCGGCAGCGACTCCACCGCAGCAAAAATCGGTTCCGGTTTCATCAGCATCCCCACTCCGCCCCCGTAAGGCTCATCATCGACTCGCTGGTGTTTGTCTGTGGTAAAATCGCGGGGATTGACAAAATTCACCTCAGCAATCTTTTTAGCTAAGGCTTTGCCCATCAGTCCTGACTCCAGGGGAGCCCGGAAAAATTCTGGAAATAGGGTAACAACGTCAAATCGCACAATTATTGGAATTTCATTGATACATCACCTCTAGTTTGACCTTTAGAGGGAGTTCAGTTTTCAGTAATTGCTTTATTCTTTATAATTTCTTATAATTTCTGAAAATTTTGGCAAGTTAAATTCTCTTCCTGTGTCGGCGGGCCGGTTTTGTAAAAAAATAATCTGTTTTTCATGACAGCGACTGCAAGCAAACTCGCCGCCAAACAACTGCGGGATAGTGCGATCGGCGATCGCACCTGACTCGCACAAACAAAAATTTATTCTTAAAAAGCCCTATTGTACCCACAGCAACGGCAAAATTGAATTTCACATCCAACAGAGGAAGACACACCATGCAGCAGTTGACATCTCAAGCCCTTGAACACAATATTCCCCAGCGCACAAAAACCTCGATTATGGTCATCGGGGGAGCCGAAGACAAAGTTCACGGGCGAGAGATTCTAAACACCTTTTTTTGCCGTGCTGGGGGTGCAAACGCTCGGCTGGCGATCATTCCGTGCGCTTCGCGAGATCCCGAAGGAATTAGCAACCGCTACCGCACAATATTTGACGAAATGGGCGTTAGTGCCGTCAAAGTAGTGGACATCCGCGAACGCGAACAAGGCGAAAACCCCGTCTGGAAAGATTACTTAGAAGACTGTACGGGCGTATTCATTACAGGCGGCGACCAACTGCGGCTCTGTGGACTCCTGGCGGACACCCCGCTGATGGAGAAAATTCGCAAAGAAACTCTCGAAGGCAAGATTACCCTCGCTGGCACCAGCGCTGGTGCTGCGGTGATGGGATATCACATGATTGCAGGCGGTGGAAGTGGGGCGTCACCAAACCGCTCTTTAGTAGACATGGCAAACGGACTTAACATTATTCCTGAGATCATCGTCGATCAGCATTTTCACAACCGCAACCGCATGGCTCGCTTGCTGTCGGCTGTGGCTTGCCATCCAGATCGCCTCGCTATTGGTATTGACGAAGACACCTGCGCCTTGTTTGAGGGAGACGATACTATGAAAATTCTCGGTAAAGGCACTGTGACTATTGTTGATTCTAGGGAAAATTTTTATACCAATGAGTCTATGGTAGGAGCGACAGAACCCTTAAGTCTGTTCAATATGCGCTTGCACGTTCTGTGTCACGGAGATTGCTACAATATGCCCCTAGGCAAACCAATGCCATCAGGAGCGTGTTCCGAGTCTGGCTGGCCCCCCGAATGCCGCACAGCCAACTAACGTAGAACATCTCTTGTCATTGATTCGGCAGAAATTAGGCGGCATTCCGGCCGAATCATGGATACAAACAACAATAGAATACATTCCGAACCAGCCACTGGCTGACCCTAGGAGGCAGAATCACAGAAAATTCTAACTTCGGGCTTTGAGTTTTTGCTAGCCATGTACCTGTACTTGTTTTTAGCCGATCGCTGGGGCATGAATTTTCAATGGGGTAGCCCATAACTGGAAATTCACTCCCAAACTGTTCGCAGCGAACAGTCGATCGAGCAATCTAGATCGAAATTGAATAAATGCTCCAATTATCTATAAGATTTCGCGCCCCATACCCCTCTAACTGCCATGAAAATACTTAAAATCCAGACCTTACGCGGCCCCAACTACTGGAGCATCCGACGCCAGAAACTCGTCCTGATGCGTCTGGATTTAGAGGAGTGGGCAGATAAAACCACATCGGAAATTCCTGGCTTCTATGAAGGGTTGATCGCCGCACTTCCGAGTTTGAACAACCATCACTGTTCTCCAGGCCATAAGGGAGGCTTTCTGCAACGTGTCAGAGAAGGCACAATGATGGGACACGTAATCGAACACGTCGCCCTAGAACTTCAGGAAATGGCAGGAATGCCGGTCGGGTTCGGTCGCACCCGCGAGACTGCGACCCCAGGCACTTACCAAGTAGTAATTGAGTATCAAAACGAACAAGCAGGTCGCTATGCCGCCCGGGCGGGCGTGCGGATGTGCCAAAGGATTGCCGATACTGGCACTTATCCAGCAGCAGAATTAGTCCAAGATTTGAGAGACCTCAAGGAGTTTGCTTTGTCGGCAGCCCTCGGGCCGAGCACGGAAACACTGATTAAGGAAGCAGAAGCGCGCGGCATTCCTTGGATACCTTTGAGCGCCCGGTTTATGATTCAACTCGGCTACGGGGTTCACCAGAAGCGGATTCAGGCAACTCTGAGCAATCGCACGGGAGTTTTGGGAGTAGAACTTGCCTGTGACAAGGAAGGTACCAAAAATATCCTCGCCAGCGCCGGCGTACCGGTTCCCAGAGGGACGGTGATTAATTATTTGGATGAACTGCGCGGGGCGATCGAAGATGTCGGCGGTTATCCGATCGTCCTCAAACCCCTAGACGGCAACCACGGCCGCGGCATTACGATCGACATCAATTCCTGGGAAGCAGCAGAAGAAGCCTACGACTTAGCCAGCGCGGCATCAAAAACAAAAAACGTTATTGTCGAGCGCTATTACGTCGGCCGTGACCACAGAGTATTGGTAGTCAACGGGCAAGTCATAGCAGTTGCAGAACGAGTCCCCGCTAACGTCGTAGGCAACGGCAGGTCTACAGTAGAACAGCTTATTGAAGAAGTAAACCGCGACCCGCAGCGAGGAGACGGACACGACAACGTGCTCACCCGGATCACGATCGATAAATTGTGCCTGGATTTGCTGCAAAAACAAGGATACGCGATGGACTCCGTAGTGCCCGCCGGTGAAAGAGTATTTTTGCGCGCGACAGCAAACTTGAGTACCGGTGGAATTGCAGTCGATCGCACCGACGAAATCCACCCAGAAAACGTCTGGCTGTTTTCCAGAGTCGCCAAAATTATCGGTTTGGACATCGCCGGCATTGACGTAGTAACTCCCGACATCTCCCAACCCCTGCGCGATGTCAACGGCGTCATCGTCGAAGTCAACGCAGCACCGGGTTTCAGAATGCACGTCGCCCCGAGTCAAGGTTTACCCCGCAACGTCGCCGGCGCGGTCTTCGATATGCTCTTCCCCTCACCTCAACCCAGCCGGGTGCCGATTTTAGCGGTAACGGGAACCAATGGCAAAACGACAACCACTCGCCTACTCGCTCACATTGTCAAGCAGACCGGTCAGATTACTGGCTACACGACTACCGACGGCACTTACATCGGCGATTATTTGGTGGAAAGCGGAGACAATACCGGGCCGCAGAGCGCTCAGTTGATTTTGTCCGATCCGACGGTGGAAGTGGCGGTGCTGGAAACGGCTAGAGGTGGAATTTTGCGATCGGGCTTGGGCTTTGATCAGTGCGATGTGGGCGTTGTTTTGAACGTCGCAGCCGATCACTTGGGCATCGGCGATATCGAAACCGTGGAACAACTAGCCAAGCTCAAGAGCGTCCTCGTCGAGTCAGTAATGCCCAAAGGCTATGCAGTTTTGAATGCAGACGACCCGCTTGTAGCACAAATGGCGCAGCGTGTCAAGGCTCAAATTGCATATTTTTCGATGAACCCGGACAACGAACTGGTTGCCAAACATACTGCTGCGGGCGGGCTGTCTGCGATTTACGAAAATGGCTACTTGTCGATTTTGAAAGGCGATTGGACGCTGAGAATTGAGCAGGCTGTGAATGTGCCGCTGACGATGGGCGCGCGCGCGCCGTTTATGATTGCTAATGCTTTAGCGGCTTGTTTGGCGGCTTTTGCCCAAGGAGTGAAAATAGAGGATATTCGATCGGCTTTGTCAAGCTTCCAAGCATCCGTCGGTCAAACTCCCGGACGCATGAACTTGTTTAATTTGGGTAGCTATCACGCTTTGCTGGACTACGCCCACAACCCCCACAGCTACAAAGCTTTGGGCAGTTTCGTGCTGAATTGGCCGGGAATGCGGATCGGGGTAGTGGGTGCGCCCGGGGATAGACGAGATGAAGATTTTGTCACGCTGGGCAAACTTTCGGCCGAGATGTTCGATCGTATTATTGTCAAAGAAGATATTGACAGACGTGGCCGAGAACCCGGTGTCGTGGCTAAGTTGATTTGCCAGGGGATTGCCGAGGCGATTTCTGCAGGAACCGCAAACAAATCTCAAGTTGAATACGAGTTGATTCTGGACGAAACAACGGCAGTTAACAAAGCTTTAGACGAGGCGCCAGCAGGCAGTTTGGTGGTGATTTTACCTGAAGGTGTCACGAAAGCTCTGGCTTTAATTGAAGCCCGGAAACCGATTCAGGAATCTGTGGTAAATGCTGCTATTGTCGATCGGGTTTCCGAGTCGCGAGACAGTTTGAAAACTTCGGTGTAAATCAAGGCTAAACTCTGAAGTTTAATTGAATTAATAGGTTGGGTTAACGAAAGGAAACCCAACCTTTTTGCTTTAGAGAACCACCGTATTATCTTTCAATATTTTCTCTGTAACCTCAATCAGTTCGCACACAGAATTTTGCGTAAGTTGTGTAGTTTTAAACCCATGAGCAATAGAGTTATGCAAAGAACGCGCATTCATTAATAACTGATATTCAGATTTAGAAATCACGCCCTCCACCGTCAGTTGTTTCACTAAATAAAGCGGATCTAATCTTTGCAAACTTAGCTCTTCTTTCTGGGCAACAATCCTCAAAGTTGCCTCAACTAAAGACCAAGAATATAGCATGGCTGACTCTAAATGTTGTGTGACAAGTTGCTTAGCAACTTGTAAACCTAACTCTATTTCATGCTCTTGAAAAGAATCCTCAGCTTTGGGAAGCTCGACTGCATCCTCCGAGTTAGTCATCACTAACTCAAACCTCCAACCAGGATTTTCTGCTACTGCTTGGGCTAAATTGCGTAGATATGTACTAGAGGGTGAGTTGAGTGAAGCGCGTGACTTGACTGCAATAACCACTGACTCTTCCCGCCGACGCACTATCAGATCCGGGCGATAGCTTTTAAGGAAGTCCGGTAAATCTTCAGAGTTTGGATGAAATGAAATTTCATAACCTTTCTCACGATACTCCTCTGCTAGTTTTAACAGTCGCTCTCTTTCTATGTTTGCAGTTGAAGTTGCCATCATGTCAGTACCTCTTGATCAGGAGCATCAATTACGACAATGTGCAAGAATTCATTGCCACGGGCAAATCCTTCCGCTAGGATTAAGGTCATATTTTCTACTTTAAAGTTACCTGATAAATTCCTCTTGCGGGCTAGGACATCAGTTACTTGATCGTCATCGACATAGGCTAGCCCGATAATTGCATCTTGAATTGGCTTTACTATGTTGTCCACATCGATTTTAACAGAATCGTAGAAATAAGTTATCTGGAGCTTGACTAGGCCAGTAGCTGTTTTCTGCTCCGAAGACCAGTATTTTTCAGCCTCTTGCCTCACCGTGATTTTCCAAGCTTTGAGAAGAGCTCGCCTACGAGCTTGTTGTGATACTGGTGGGCCATCTACTATGAACTCAAATCTCGCCAAAGTGTTTCTAAATAGAAGATTGGGGATTATTTTACCTTTTAACTACCGCCCACTGAGTAATCGGTGCCAGTTGTAGGGTGCGTCGCTCGTTTAATCTGGCGTTGTGGGGCGAGAGTTGTTTTTGGCGACGCACCCTACGTTGAATTAAGTGAACCGTATTGTGCTAAGCAGTTCCGCATTTAAATTGTGTTTCAAGAATCAATCAAACAATGAGTGGGGTGGGCACGCGAGCCCGCGTCGAATATGCAATTTAAATGCAGAATAGCTTATACTTAAGAAAAACTTTGTACATCTTCCTCAGATAGCTGAGCTATTTTCATTAAGGCTCTCAAGGTTCCAACTTTCAAATCTTGATTTCGGTGAACAGGAATTGACAAAATTTGTTCTAATTCCGGGTTTTCATAGATATGATGACTGCCGGTAACTCTTTTCAAAACCCAACCTTTATGCTCTACTATTTTGCAAAGTCGCTTGCCAGAAATAGATTTCATACAGCAATTTCCACAACTCGATCTGTGGAGTCAATTGCTTCACGACTATTAGCAACTTCTAGCCAACCTTCAATCGCATCTTTTAAATTAATTATTACTTCTTCTATCGTCTCCCCTTCAGTAATGCAGCCGGGAAGCCCTGGAACTTCTGCCCAATAGCCACCTTCTTCTGCAGGATGTACGATCGCTCTAATTTTCATATATTTATTGAGGTATTTTTCAAGCACTAAAGCTATAAAAACCCGGTTGCTACGCAAAATCTTCGTTGTGAACGATCGACTTTAAGGCAGAATCCGGGTTTTTGACTCCGCCTGTATCTAGGAATATCGTCAAACATATTATAGCAAATGTCAATAGTAAAGCGTCCTAACCGCCACGGCGGTTGCTATCAAGCAAAATCGCCAGATCGATCGCCAATACGAACCAATCTAACTATAGAATAAGGAAAAAGCAAGCAGCAGGGTTGAAAAATGAATGAAGCCGATCGCACCAGAGTCGAAACATTCATCACACGCTGGGACGGTTCTAGCGGTAACGAACGGGCAAACTACCAGCTATTTTTTGCGGAAATGTCCGATGCGCTGGGAGTCGATCGCCCGATCGATAAAGGCAGAATTCCCAACGATCCCTACTGCTTTGATAAAGATGTCAAAATTTTTCACCCCAGCGGCAAAGTGACTCCGGGGTTTATCGACTTTCACAAAGCAGAGCATTTTTTAATAGAAGCAAAACAGGGTGGAACCACGGGTAAAAAGGGAACTGCAAAGCGAGGAACTAATACCTATTTGCGAGAAATGGAGAAAGCCTTTGTGCAAGCAGTTGCCTATACGCGCAGTCTCAGCAGCAAACCGCCGTTTTTGTTAACTTGCGATATTGGCGATCATTTTGAGTTGTGGATGGGCTTTAGCGGCGACTATGGCGGCTATGGGGCGCGGCGAGAAATTGGGTTAACCGAACTCCGAAAAGCGGATGTTTTCGATTTATTTGTCGATATTTTCAGCAATCCGCAGCAGCGCAACCCGGAGAAGATTGCGGCGCGGGTGACGCGGGAAGTGGCGGCAGATTTGGCAGAGTTGGCGAAGGGAATGGAGGCGAATGTCGATCCGCAGCAAGTCGCGCAGTTTTTGATGCGCTGTATTTTTACTATGTTTGCTGAGGATGTGGGGTTGCTGAAGGAACATCTGTTTACGAAGGCGCTAGAAACGCGATGGATTCTTAACCCGAAAATGTTTAAACCGGAGGTAGAGGCGCTGTGGGAAGCGATGAATGAGGGGACGAGTTTTGGTTTTCATGGCAAGTTGTTGCGGTTTAATGGTGGATTGTTTGCGGATTCTGGGGCGTTTGCGTTGACAAAGGCTCAGTTGCAGGTGTTGTTGCAGGCGGCGAAGCGGGATTGGTGTAATGTGGAACCGGCGATTTTTGGGACGTTGTTGGAGAGGGCGCTGGATACGCGGGAAAGAAGTAAGTTGGGGGCGCATTATACGCCGCGATCGTATGTGGAACGGTTGGTAAAACCGGTGGTGATGGAGCCTTTGGGCGATCGCTGGATTGCGGTACAAGCGGAGGTTAAACAGTTGCTCAACGCGGGGGAAGCGGAACCGACTGCAAATCAAAGGAAAAAGGCGATCGCAGTTTTAGAGGCATTTTTGACTGAGTTACAACAGGTGAAAATTCTCGATCCGGCGTGCGGATCGGGGAATTTTTTGTATGTAACGTTGGATTTGTTGAAGGGGTTGGAGTCGGAGGTGTTGCGGCGTTTGGAGGATGTTACAGGCGCGGCGCAGTTGCGGTTGGATATTAATCAGGTGAATCCGAGTCAGTTTTTGGGAATTGAGATCAATCCTAGGGCGGCGGCGATCGCAGATTTGGTGATTTGGATTGGCTATTTGCAGTGGCATTTTCGGCGGTTTGGCGATATTCCGCCGATCGAACCGGTGTTGCGCGAGTACAACAATATTGAATGCCGGGATGCGGTGTTAGCCTATGATGCGATCGAACCAGATGTCGATGCGGCGGGGAAGGTGAGAACTCGCTGGGGGGGACGGATGATGAAAAGTCCGGTGACAGGGGAGGATATTCCCGATCCTACAAACCAAGTAACAATTTATCGGTATTTAAATCCAAGGGCGGCGGTGTGGCCGGAGGCGGATTATATTGTGTCAAATCCGCCGTTTATTGGGAATGCGAGAATGCGCGATCGATTGGGAGATGGATATGCAGAAGCGCTGCGAAAAGTCTATAAAGATGTGCCGGATACTGTGGATTTTGTAATGTATTGGTGGCATAAAGCTGCTGGTCTTGTTCGCCAAGAACACATCAAAAGATTTGGTTTGATTACAACCAATAGCATTCGACAGGTTTGGCAAAGAAAGATAATTGATGTTCATTTACAAGCTTATAAAAATCCACTTAACCTATTTTTTGCAATTGCAGAGCATCCTTGGGATCAGGAAGGTGCAGCCGTCCGAATTGCGATGACAGCCGCTGAACTTAAGACTTTTAATCATGCCACAGCCAAGATAGGATATGTATTGAATGAAACGGAAGTAGGAATTCCTGAAGACATAGCTGATAATCTGAGTATTAAATTTATTCATGTCGAGCAAATACTCAGCAATTTAGATTCAGGTGCTAACGTTATCAGCACTCAGAAGCTTAGAGCTAATCAAAATTTATCTTCCAAAGGCATGATGTTAGGTAGTCAAGGTTTTATAGTGAATCATAAACAACTAGAATTACTGGGGTATTCTTCAATAAGTCTGCCATCAGTTATTAAACATTATCGTAATGGTAGAGATTTGATTCAACCTAAATCTGATATTTTTATAATCGATCTATTTGGGATAACAGAACAAGAGGTCAGAGTTCAATATCAAAACATTTATCAATGGATACTTGAAAGGGTAAAACCCGATAGAATCACGAATAACAGAAAGGCATATCGAGATAATTGGTGGATTTTTGCTGAGGCGCGAGCCAAAATTAGACCTGCCATCAATTCACTAGCAAGCTACATTGCAACACCAAGAACTACAAAGCACCGATTTTTTACATTTTTAGATAGAGATATTTTTCCAGAAAGTGAAGTGATTATGATCGCCCTTGATGATGCTTATTTCTTGGGAGTTCTTTCCAGTAAAATTCATGTCATTTGGGCATTAGCAGCAGGTGGAGATTTAGGTGGAAATACACCACGGTACAACAACTCGGTTTGCTTCGACCCATTCCCCTTCCCCACCCCAACCGACACCCAAAAACAAACCATCCGCGAACTCGGAGAACGCCTCGACAGCCACCGCAAACGAGTCCAAGCCACTCACCCCGAAGTCACCATCACCGGGATGTACAACCTCCTCGAAAAACTCCGCAAAGGCGAACCCCTCAACGACAAAGACAAAGCCTTCAACCAAAAAGCCCTAGTCTCCACCCTCAAACAAATCCACGACGAACTCGATCGCGCCGTATTTGCCGCCTACGGTTGGGAATCCACCCTCACCGACGACCAAATCCTCGAAAACCTCGTCACCCTCAACGCCCAACGCGCCGAAGAAGAACGCAACGGACACATTCGCTGGCTGCGTCCCGACTACCAATCTCCCGGCGAAACCTACGTACAACCAACTCTCGAAGGTATCACCACCGAAACCGAAACCGCGATTATTCCCGCAGAACAACAACCCTTTCCCAAAACCCTCAAAGAGCAACTTTCCGCCATCCGCGACTTATTTCGCACTCAAAGCGGCGAATGGACAGCAGCCCAAGTCACCGCCCATTTCAAAGCAGCAAATCGCAAACAAAAAGTCATTCTCGACTGTTTGGAAAGCTTGGAAGATTTGGGAATTTTGCTCAGTCACGATGAAGGTGGCGTGACTTTCTGGCATCTGGCAGAAGTTGGAAATGCCGGATAAGCTTGGCTTGGCAATTGTTATGTCCCAATACGGTTTACTTAAGGCTTTTTGACGAATTTCTTAAGTCAACCATAAGGCGGTAGGGGCGGGTTTAGCTCAAAATTTATGAAATAATCGACTGTATCAAGGCAAAACCTTAAGGCTTTTTGACGAATTTCTTAAGTCAACCATAAGGCGGTAGGGGCGGGTTTAGCTCAAAATTTATGAAATAATCGACTGTATCAAGGCAAAACCTTAAGGCTTTTTGACGAATTTCTTAAGTCAACCATAAGGCGGTAGATACTGTCTTGATCTGTCAAGGGGTAGCAAGTAAATAAGTTGGATCGAAAGGCTTTTGGGACTTTAAAATCCCAAAAGCCAAATGCACCAACTTCCTCATAAGCGCACCAATTACCTGCATTTTGACCTTTCCACGACCCAATAATCGCTCAGTCATGGCTTTGAGGAAAGGATTACAACGCATCGCCACCACCGCAGGCATATATAATGCCTTTCGCAGTCGGACATTTCCCGTACAAGATAAACGAGTTTTGCCATGTACAGAAGTTCCTGAGCTACGCTCACAGGGAGTTAAACCTGCATAAGCTGCCAGTTGACGAGCATTCTTATAATCTTCAATCCGACCAACTTCAGCTAACAATACAGCAGCCGTCTGTTCTCCAATACCTGGAATCGAAGTCAACAGCTCGCGCTGCTGTTTTAAATGCGGATGTTGGTCAAAATGATCGCTAATCATTTTTTTGATTTCTGCTTGTTGTTTTTTGATGTATTCCAAATGAGCTCTCGTAAGTTGAGCTACAGTTTCCGTAGCTGTTTCCAAACGATTCTCTTCCTGTTGATACATCTGAGTCAAAGATTCTAGTCGTCGCAGTAAAGCTTGTAATTCCTTGACTTCAAACGGGGTTGGCTTCCAAAATGAAGGTTTAATTGCTGCACAAAAACGAGCAATCAATGCTGCATCTACAGAGTCAGTTTTGGTACGCAAAAGTTCGCTTTTAGCAAACCCTTTAATCCGAGCCGGATTAACCACACTTACCCGGTAGCCTGCTTCATACAGAAATTCAGCTAGGGCATCTCCGTAAATGCTCGTGGCTTCCATGCAGGCATGAAGTTCTTCCACACCTTGTTTTTTGAGCCAATTATTCAAGCTCTCAAATCCTTCGGTATTATTCGTGAACTTTTTGGGTTTTGAGGCACGCTCTTCTTTCAGTAAAACGACGTGAAAGTCTTTTTTACTGATATCTATGCCTAAAAATGTGGGTGTCATTGTTTGCTCCGAACTCCCTGTTTGTATGAAAGAACATGACAGGCAATTTAACTAACCTTATAAATGCAGGCTGTCCCGTTAAAACGAGCGCCTAAGATACTGTCCAGTTTTTTTGTATGCGCCTGTCATCAGTAATGGGAGCTTATCTACACAACAGACTTGTGATAGTCTAAGGGGCGGGCCAACTTCACCAATTTCTGATGTCCGATCACAACACTTTCTACTGTCATTTGTACCTATAGGCAAGAAACTTTAATGGTTTCTTTATCTTTACTCGTGTTAGGATTCAGTTACAACCGTGTCTGCGGTTTGATTACAACCGTGTCTGCGGTTCTATAGCCTGCGGTCTACGGTTTGATCGACTGACTCACTCTTTTAAGATACAAGGGGCGGGTTTAGCTCAAAATTTATGAAATAATCGACTGTATCAAGGCAAAACCCGCCCTCTTAAGTAAACCGTATTGTGTTATGTCCAATCTTCCAAAACCAGTCCTGGGACTTGTGCAAAATCTTGTCGATTTCGCGTCACTAAAATTGAGTTATTAACCAAAGCAATGGACGCAATTCGCAAATCTTGTGTCCCAATTCGTATTCCCTGACGGCGCAGCGCCAAATATTGCTCGCAAGCTGACTCGTTCATTCAGTTGACAGTTGACAGTTGACAGATGAGTGCGACCTCTACCTAGAAGGAAGAGGATTGGAGTAATGAATAGTTTTCTTTTAATTTCTCGCCTTTAAGGGAGAGGCTTTAAACCAATTCTTTCTGGTAAAATCCAGAACGAGAAAATCGTTGAGAAATTTAACTGCCGATCTCAAACCCACATAAGCCCAAGTTAAGCGTTGCTTCTGTCCGGGTTGTGAAGCTTGACGAATTGCATTGAACCAGCCCTGAATCAATTCCTCAACATTGATGACAGTAATAGCAACATCGCTGGTATGGAGAGTTTCAAAACGTTGTAATATGAGTGGATTAGAGTGTTGCAGCAGTGTGATATGGTCGGTATCGAGAATATATTGAGTCATAAAGTATCAGACTCAGGAAAATCGATATCTGCATTTCGATCGTGGCGATATACTTCAACATATTTCGTGACTTCATTCAGCAACGGATTACATCTCAAAAGAGGTGAAACATTCAACATCGGACGCGCCTCATACCAAGCAATCCGATCGTCAATTTCTAGTTGATTATCCAGATAAAAACTAATCGCATCAAAAACTTGAGCAGCCGTCACGAGTTGAAGTAACTTCTGTGGGATTTCTTCAGGCTTTATTCCCGATTTCCAAAACCCCACAATATCCCGTACAGTAACTTGAGTGTCTGCAATAATCGGTTCCCCCTGCAAAACTTCAGGATTGCGGGTGACATAGCGAGAAATGCTTGTAGAAGATAGCGAACTGGTCATAACGACCTCATAAGACAATGTAAACCTGCCTTCATCTTAGCGTAGTGGACAGAAGATGCCTATTTATTTAATCAGCCACGAGGAAATGTTTGATGCTTATGCTGTTCAAAGACTCTGGGAATAAACTAGATTTTTATCGCCAATGGCATTGATCCGATCGATTGTAAAAGAGTAAAATAAATTAGAGAGTTACGCCCACAAAAATTCCATGCCTCCCGAAGAAATCCTCCTACAATACTGGCGCGAACTTGCCCCCGCCGATCGCGCAAAAGTCCTTCAGTTTACCCAAACTCTAGCGCTCAAATCTTCACCTGAATTTACCCCCAAAACACAACTCGGTCAAACCCTGTGGAAACTTCGCCAACGGGCGATAGCCAACGGTATGAAACTCCTCAATGAAGTGGAGTTAGAGCAAGAAATTGCCGATCGTCGAGGTGGCCACGGTGTCTGATAAACTAACCTATCTGGATTCAGGTGTTCTAATTAGTGCATTTCGGGGCGAACCTTCCATCAGCATTCGTGCCGCTCAAATCTTAGACGATGACACCCGACAATTTGCCACCAGTCGGCTCGTTAAACTAGAAACTTTCTTTACAACAAAGAGCCAGGGAACGGGGAAATAGTCTCGCTAAATGTCCTAACTGTGATTTCTCTACCTAAATCCTGAGCTAATAAATCGATACCGTCAATAACTCGATCTGGTTCTGCAATACTTAAAATATCATAGCATTTTTCTCGATAATCGGGACGGTCTTGGAAATACTCAATCGCTCGATTCAGCGGTTCCATAACTTGATAAGCTGCTTCAGCTTTGTCGATCGCCTTTTGGGGAAGATCACTTGCCAACCTTTGGATTGCCAAATCGATTAAATCTCTAGAGTTTACGCGATCGATCGGCCATCGATCGGCATTTGCTAACAGCTTTTCTGCTATACTATCAACTTGATTCAAGCAAGGAACAGGCGACCAACTAGGATAACTTGGTTCATCAAACTGAATTCGCCCTTCACAAACCATCTCGAATTTAATTATCGTACCATCAACAATAACTGGAAATCTAATACCATACTGGTTTGATTGAATTTCGTTCGGTAAAACAATACCATCGCGATTAGCAAAAATCACATCATAGCCTGCTGCCGCAACTTTTCGGCGCAGGAGATTGTAGCCACCATCCATCGGACACAGAAAGTCAATATCCTGACTTAACCGATATTCTCCATGTTCCATACTTACCAGAGTTCCGCTGCCAAAATAAGCGCGACATTCCTGTAAAAACTCGACATTCAAGTGGCTGAGTACAGTTAATATTTTTTGGTGAATTTCGCGTTCAAACATTGGTTTAGAATTTACCGATTTTTCATGGTTTGGGGACTGACTAATGCTTCCCAGTTCTGCTACCAGCCAAGATTGAGAGTGTTGGCTAATTTGTTGAATAAAAGCCAGTTCCTCAGAGTCCGGTTGTCCCAATACTCCCCAATAATGCCAGCCTGATTCGTAGCGACATAGCATTTCCTTGAAACTAAGATTATGGACATTAGCAACTTGCCAGCATATAGCCTGAAGAAATGGCAGTTCTGCGGGGATTTTAAATGGGGTTGCTACTGTTTTATCGTTCATCATATTTTTTCCCCAAAAACTCCCGATCTATTTCATTTGCAAATACTCCAATACCAGCAACCGCAAATAGTCTAGCATTCGGATATACGATCGCATTTGAAGATAGCCCGATCGCGTTTCAGCATAAAAGTGACCAATCGCAGAACGATCGAACACCCTAAGCTGATGTAAATCTGCGATCGCTTGCTCACGATTCTAAACTCCTGCGCGACGCTCAATCTGACTCGCATAACCGCGAATGCTAACTGTCACTAACTCAAGGAGAAAGAGGGCGGCTTTTGCCTTGAAAAACTGGCTTTTATCATAGATTGTTAGCTAAACCCGCCCCTTGTATCTTGAAAGAGACAAGCTATCAAACCGCAGACCGCAGGCTGTCGAACCGCAGACACGGTTGT
>NZ_JAUBRI010000080.1:0-25767 GCF_036701795.1 Microcoleus sp. N9_A1 | reverse complement strand
GTTAAATGCCTCGCATAATGTCTGTCAATAGCCTTCATAGCCTTGATTTAACCTCTCGACAATTAATCCACCCTGCTAGCCCCCCTAAAAAAGGGGGGGACAAGAACTTACTCAAAGTCAACCCCTACTCCCCTTCTTAAGGGGGATTTAGGGGGATCTCCGAGGAATAAATAGTTTTAACTGAACCGTAAGCTTTTGTGCATTTAAATTGTATCTTTCGAGTCCCGATCAAAAATCGTCAAATCCTCTCCCCCTCTCCCCTTCTCCCCCTCTCCCTCTCTAATACCATAGGCAATCTAGATGCAAAACAGCTTATTGGCCTTTGAATCAGCAATCTGTTTGTAGATAATTCGGCGATTGAAATCCCTACTAGAAAAACCAAGTCTGCCTCCGCAGACTAAGAGATTGAGGGAGCATTTAAGCGGGATTTGGTATCAGTCAACAGTCAACCGTTAACAGTCAACCGTTAACCGTTAACAGTCAACAATCAACCATTACCAAGGAGTGACTACAACAGTGCCCCCAGGTGCAATAACTACTCGGAAATCAGCCAGCGGTTCTGCAGGTGGCCTGGTGCCAATCGGTTTGTAAAGCAACTCCGACAACGGCGCTTCGGATCGATCGACTGCGGCGGAATTCTCCGACTTGTAACCGACAATCGCGCCGTCTTGGGCCACACTCACCCGATAAACCAACTCCGCATCAACAGCAGGCTGATTTTTCACAACTCCGTCAATTTGCTGGGAAAGTTGGCCCTTCAACAGCTCGATTTCTGCCGGATCGGTAATCGGCACGGCTGCAGCATCAGGGCTTGCCAAACCTTCAGAAACAGGACGGGGCGTGCTTTCCGGCGAAGTGTTCGACTGCGGTGTGGCACTAGGTGAAGCCTCCGACTGCGGCGCGGAGTTCGGAGTCGGCGAACTCGGTTCAGTATTCGGAGTCCTATTCCCAGGCAGCAAACCGTCAGCAGGAGGCGTGGGATTGGGATTAGGCGAACCCGATCCGCCCGGATTCGGCGTCCCCTGATTCTGGCCCGCTGGATTGGGCTGCGGCACCGGATCTCTCTGGCGCTGGACTTCCGGCACCGGCACCAAGAAAAACGCCATCGCCGCCAAAGCCAAACTCGACACCCCCACGACAGCAGGCAAACTCCGCTTCGCCAAAGGTTCGGCCGACTTGATATAACGCTTGGAAATTGGGGTTAATTGCAGCGACAATTCCGGCAGCGTCTGGGTGTCGGCAAAAAATTGATCGATCGCCTCTACCAAGTCAAATAGCTGTACCGTCGTCAAATCAACTTTTGCCGACAGTTCTGTTTTTTGATCGATTTGGGTTGCGCTGCCTGTGGAGGCGGGTATAACGGTCAATCGGTGCAAATTCCAGTCAATTCTGTGTAACTGCACCATACCCACATTCGGGCCGTAGCGATCGGGATAATGCACTCCGCTCATAAATTCTTGGGCGTAGCTGCTGACGGCCCTCACCAAGCTTTCAAAAAACTCCCGCCCCCCCGTCAGGGGCTCGCCGAGACCTTTCACATAGCATTCAGCGCTCATTAATATGGAAAGCACCGGCCGTATATCTAACTGGCTGGCTGCCGATCCATCGCTCAACCCTTCTAGAACTAGGGTGCAATTTGGCAGACTGTACTGACGCCTAATAGTCATTTTTTATTCAACTTCTCCATCAAACAGGCTAACCCAGAAGCGCTGCATTCCGGCTGTGCCTGTACAAAATAGCAGTTTACTCAACAAGTTCAAAGCTAGTTCGTTGAGCTTGTCGTCGGAATCGTAAGCTGCAACTAGCGATCGCTTGGGGTTCATGCGCGATCGAAAATGAGCTCGAAAGCGTTCTAAATACTCGGCAAGCTGCAAGTTCTCGCTGAGGGGGATATTTCTCGATCGCAACTGCTGCGAATCTAGCAGCAACTGCCGAATTGTCGCGGTTAACTTACGCGCCATATTACAGGCGATCGCCACCAGCGCTTTTGCCTCCACAATCGTAAGGGAGCGGCGCTGGGTATAGCGTCTCAGCGGGTTAGTATTACGCATCAGCCAAAGGGCAACCCGATTTTTGATAATTGATTCCAATTCCAGGTCTTTTGACACTGCCAGCATTTCTTCGGCACCTCCGAGATACAAGGCTTCGATCGCCAGCAACATCAAGTCAATTTGCAATCTGGCCCGGCGGGGACACCCGCCATCGTTCGGCGACAAGTCTGGCAAACTGTCTAAAATCAACGGGTTTGACTGGGTAAGCGAAGTTTCTGACGGCATTAAGATCACGGCAACATCCATTCCAAACAAACTATACGGGTATGTGGGGTATCGGGCATGACAAATTCAGAACCGACGACTCCTCAGCGATACTTTATTTCGATCGTTGACTTTTATGTATATCTTTACAATCTAGCAGCAACCGACCGTCGCGGGCGAGTTCCGGCGAGAGTTCGATCGCCCGTATCTGAAATTATAATTTTTCCAGGGTCGCGCTGTAGTTCCCGAAAGCGAGCGGGACGATCGCACCCTAGACATCCTTCCGACCTAACCGGATTTAATATCACAGAGTCGGAAACTGACAATGAATGTGACAATTATCGATCCCAATAGGGATCGATCAATGCTCATTCTTCTGGGGTTTCGGCTGCGCTTCTTTTTGAGCCGTAAAATCAGTAGCCCCCGCCTTATCAGTTAGACTAATTTTTCCCTTGAGGCTTTCTCCCTCCACAATTCCTCGCATTCTAACAGAACTGTTTTGACCCGTTGCTGTGGCATCGCGGCAACCGGCTAAATTAGGAACCGCACCCGACAAACTTAATCCTTGAGTTTCCCACTTGCCATGTAGAGAAGGTGTCTCCTCGGCTATTTTTTCACGATCGCCCTCGCTGCTGCCCGATCGCAAATTACCGCTCAAATAAACACCCGATTGCTCGATTGTCAATACCAAAACATCAGATTTCAGACATTCGGGCAAACTGTTAGGATCGAAGCGATAATTTCCCGCAATTGCCGGAGGAGCCTTTAAATTTGCTTCCCCATAAGCAGTTACTACTTTAAACAGCAGTGAAACTGAACCGATCGCAATCCCGTAAAATGCCAGCGATTTAAGGCTTAAATGATTCATAATCTTGGTAATTAGTAATTGGTAATTAGTAATTGGGAATTGGGAATTGGGAATTGGGAATTGGGAATTGGGCATTGGGCATTGGGAATTGGGCATCTTGCCCGCTCGCGAAGTCGAAGGGTGGGAATTGGGAATTGGGCATTGGGAATTGGGAATTGGGCATTGGGAATTGGGCATTGGGCATTGGTACTAACTCACCAATAACCAATAACTAATAACAACTGCCAACTGCCAACTGTCAACTGTCAACTGTCAACTGTCAACTGTCAACTGCCAACTGCCAACTGTCAACTGCCAACTGCCAACTGCCAACTGCCAACTGTCAACTGCCAACTGTCAACTGACTACATTTGAGGAAGTACCGAAGCCAAGTGCGATCGCGCTTTAACGTAACACCGTGCAATCAGCAGCGAAGAATGACACTGCACCGCCAATTCATCAGTATACTGTCCCAAAGTTTGGCGCTCAATTCCCCACTCCCGACTCGTACCCGCAATAGTCAAATCAGCATTAGCAGAAGCAGCAATCACCGCTTGAATTGGCTCAGCAGCCTCCACAATTGGAGTTTCAATGCGCGATCGTACCTCAACCGGCAACTGTTCCATCACTCGTTGAAACTCGTAACTCAGCTCGTTTCCAGATTCCCCGTCAACCGCCACCCGCAGCACCGTCAAACGGCGTTCCTCGCTATTAACTAATAGTCTCAGCGCCAATTCTAACCCCAAATCATCATGAATATTTGCCGCGTAAGGTACTAACAAGTTATTCAATTTTTCCCGACCTCTGTCAACAAAAATTGCTACATCCACCTTAGCATTGCTGAGAATTTGGCCGACACGTCCTCCCAAACGGTTGCTGCTAAAAGTCGGCCTGTGCCATCCTACCAAAATCAAATCCGCGCGATCGATCTCCGCAATTTGTGCCGTTTCCCGCGCCACATCATTAGTAACCCGAATGATGGGATGTACGAATTTTCTCGCCTCTGCCAGTTCCAAACTATCAATCAATTCTGATAATTTCGAGTGGCGTTCTTGAATAATGCGATCGGCTTCTGCAGGCGTACTTTCAAATGCATAGTCATCATTTAATTCTATCAAACTCAGAGGATGAACCGCCGCCGACTTTAAATCATCACCGCCCATACCAGCAGCCGGCTGCGCCAGCGCTACCGCTAGTCGCAGTAAACCTTTCTGCGTGCTGGGATTGGCAACAGGTACTAAAATTCGATAAGTGTGCAGCAATTTGTTAGCAATTTCTTCGCTGCTGTCACCACTTTGTGAATCTTCTAATTCTGAATCCTCAGAGTTAACTTCTGAAATATCTAATCTAATTAACCGTTTTGGATAAGTCCACTCCAACAGCGGCGAAGTCATAAAAGTTGTCACTAAAGCCATGATGACTAACATTGTAAATAGTAGCGGCGAAACTACACCCAGAGAAAGACCGATATTCAGCACAATTAGTTCAGTCAAACCGCGAGTATTCATCATCCAACCAAGCGCAGAAGCTTCCCGGTTGCTAATGCCGCAGACTCTAGCAGCCGCATAAGTGCCGACGTATTTGCCGACAATTGCTACTCCCAAAACTGCGGCGCACAGCAGCCATAATTCGGGACTGTTGAGCAGGCCGATTTGAGTACGCAAACCGCTGTAAGCAAAAAAGATTGGCAGCAGAAATATTAGGACAAAATCTTCGGTTTTTTCAGCTAATTCTCTGGTGAGTCCGGCATTTTTTGGCATTGCAGCCCCAAGCAAAAATGCACCGAAGATTAAATGAATGCCGATCAATTCAGTAATTAAGGCAGAAGCTACAACTCCCATGTAAATTCCCGCCAGCACTAACTGCGTTAATCTGCCCGTGCGGTTGTAGTGCTTGGAAAGCCGCTGCAAGAACCAGCGAACTACAGTCATCATGAAACCAATGTAAATTAAAGATGCAATAATGGTCGGCAAAGCGCCCAACATCGAATTAGTTCGAGTAACTGCGATCGCCACCGCTAACAAACACCACGCCGTTACGTCATCTACCGCAGCGCAAGTCAGGGCCAGCGTCCCCAATTTTGTATTCTGCAAGTTGTGCTCGGTAATAATTCTTGCCAGCACCGGAAAGGCCGTAATTGACATCGCAGCGCCCAAAAACAAAGCAAAGGCGGTAAAGGAAACGCTATTATTTGAAACGATCGGATACAGCAGCAGTGCTAGGATGCTTCCCAGGGAAAACGGCACTAAAATGCTGACGTGGGAAGTTAAAATTGCTATATCTAAATTGCTTTTGAGATACTTGGGATTCAGTTCCAAACCAATTAAAAACATGAAAAATATTAGCCCCACTTCAGATAGGACGTTGAGGAATGGAACGGCTTCGGCGGGAAAAAGTGCTGTTGCTAAATCTGGTGCAATTAAGCCCAACAGAGAAGGGCCGAGCATAATTCCTGCGACAATCTCTCCAATGACTTGAGGTTGTTTGATCGATCGAAATGCTAAACCGACAAGTCTCGAAAGTGCGATCACAATTAGAACTTCAAGCAAGACGAGAATGGGGATGGGCATGGCGTTTTTAGCTTTGGGATTTTTGCGGATCGAGAGGGCAGGCTACTAAAGCTGACTGAATTGCCGATCGAAAAAATGGATACCAGCTCGATCGAAGGTAAAAGGCGCCAGAGGCACCAACAACGCCATTCTCTCACAAGCAAGCGAACAAAGGCTTTGGCAACCTCCCACCTAGATTTTTCGTTTTTAAGAAGCGCTTGCGAGTAACTCTAACCGCATCGTGCACACCCCGCACCCAACCCGCCCATTAAATCTCACATCCGAGTGCCAAGCCAACCCTACAGATATCAGATTGTTAGAAAAAGTAGCGCGCGCTGTGATAAACTAGAAAAGTTGTTTAAATTCGCACATCCGGGTTTTCGGGTGTTTCGAGGGCGCAAGCCTTGAGAAATACTACCGGGTGGAGGATTAACCCGAATACAGGAGTTCAAAATACAATGCCAGTAGTCAGTTTGGCTCAAATGCTAGAGTCAGGAGTTCACTTCGGACACCAAACCCGTCGGTGGAACCCGAAAATGGCTCCCTACATTTTTACAGAGCGCAACGGGGTTCACATCATCGACCTCGTGCAAACCGCTCAGCTTATGGAAGATGCCTACGAGTACATGAGAGTGGCCTCGGAAAAAGGCAAAAAGTTTTTGTTCGTGGGTACGAAGCGCCAAGCTGCCGGGATTGTAGCCCAAGAAGCTCAACGCTGCGGCGCTTACTACGTCAACCAGCGCTGGCTTGGTGGAATGCTCACCAACTGGACGACGATTAAGTCGCGAGTCGAGCGCCTCAAGGATTTGGAGCGCCGCGAGGAAATCGGTGCTCTCGATATGTTGCCGAAAAAAGAAGCTTCGGTGCTGCGCCGAGAAATGGCAAAACTCCAGAAGTATCTGGGCGGAATCAAAACTATGCGTAAGATTCCTGACGGAGTGGTGCTGGTAGACCAACGCCGCGAGTATAATGCTGTGTTGGAATGCCAAAAGTTGGGAATTCCCATCGTCTCTCTGTTGGACACCAATTGCGACCCGGATTTGGTTGACATTGCGATTCCGGCAAATGACGATGCTATTCGATCGATCAAGCTGATTGTCGGCAAGTTGGCTGATGCCATTTACGAAGGTCGTCACGGTCAGCAGGGCGGCGACGCTGACGAAGACTACGACTACGAAGGTGGTTATGAAGGCGCTGAATATGATAGCGAAATCGAAGAATTGGATGACCCCAATTATGTAGATCCCGACGAAGCTGAGGCTGAAAGCGAAGAAACCGAAAGCTAATATTGCGATCGGAATTTGACACCAGGAAATTAAAAATTAAAGATTGAAAATTAAAAATAATTATTATTTTTAGTTGGATATTTTTAATTTTTAATTGTACATGGCACGAGTCTAAGTCATTAGTATAATTCTGGCAAAAGCATTCATTGTGTTAGTGTTAGCACCAAAATTAATTATGGTGCTACACGTACAAAGTCGGTACTAAGATCGAGTGGGTATTTATTCACTTTGGTCTAATCATTAACATTAAAATTAGTGACTAATGACTAATGACTGATGACTGGTGACTAATGACTAATGACTAATAACTAATTTTGATTGGGAACTTAAGGAAGATGGCGGATATATCTGCAAAACTTGTTAAAGAACTGCGCGAGAAAACCGGCGCGGGCATGATGGACTGCAAAAAAGCCCTGGTTGAAAACGATGGCGATATCGAAACATCCATTGAGTGGCTGCGGAAAAAAGGTCTGGCTTCGGCAGGTAACAAAGGTGGACGAGTTGCCTCAGAAGGTATAGTAGGCAGCTATATTCACACCGGCGGCCGCGTCGGCGTGTTGGTGGAAGTTAACTGCGAAACCGATTTTGTCGCCCGCCGCGAAGATTTCCAAACTTTGGTACGCAATATTGCAATGCAAATTGCAGCTTGCCCAAATGTGGAATACGTGAAAGTTGAAGATATCCCCGCCGAAATTGTCGAAAGAGAAAAGGCAATTGAAATGGGCAAGGATGACTTGGGCAACAAGCCGGACAACATCAAAGAAAAGATTGTTCAAGGGCGGATTGAGAAGCGCATGAAAGAGTTATGTTTGATGGATCAGCCTTTTATTAGAGATCAGAATATCTCGGTGGAAGAGTTGGTGAAACAAACGATCGCCCAAATTGGCGAAAATGTCCAAGTGCGCCGCTTCGTGCGTTTTGTCTTGGGCGAAGGCATTGAAAAGGTAGAAGCTAACTTTGCCGATGAAGTGGCAGCCCAAATGGGTGCTAAATAATCCCAAACTAAGATTGAGAATTAACAATTTAAAATGTGAAAAATTAATTTTTCACATTTTAAATTGTTAATTTTTACAGGACTTATGGACAGACTATATTTGTATGAGGTACACTGCAAACCTTGCTACTACAGACAGATAGCGTAAAAATTGTAAAAATTTAAAACTTGCGTAAATCCTATTTTAATTTTATACGAGAGATATGGTGCGACCAAGAGAGCGAATAGAGCAAGATTTGGCAGGACTCGAAGAGGCTTTAGCAGCCTTGACTTTGGAGTTTCGCAGTACCTACGAAGGTTATTTAACTGCGTTGGGACAAGCGGTGCGGCAGCAGTTAATTTTGGCTTGCTATCACCTTTGCACTCAAGCAGTACCGGAGTCGTTTCTTAAGTTGTCCTTCGAGGGGAGGCAAAAAATGCAGCAGTCTGTAAGGGATTTGGCTGCGGCGTCGGAGGAAAAATTGCGATCGCTGGTGACTGAATTAGAAGCAGAGGAAGAAATAGAGGAAGACGAAGACGAAGACGAAGACGAAGAGGAAGACGAAGAGGAAGACGAAGACGAAGACGAAGACGAAGACGAAGAGGAAGAAGAGGAAGAAGAGGAAGAAGAGGAAGACGAAAAGGAAAAAAACCAAGTTTCCGCAATTAACTATCTATTTTCATTGGCAAATTATCAATTGCCAAACGCCAATTCCCCTGAAAGTTTGGCACGCTGGCAAAAGAGTATTGAAAAGTCGATCGTCCATATACTCAAGCTGCTTTCTCGCGACACCAACCGCTTGCTGCAACAGTCGGGAATCTTGCCGAGTCAATTGCCAGAACCGGTTCTAGAAGCTGCTTCTGGTGCTGAATCCTCCGGCGATAGTGTTGCTGGGCCGCCTAACTTATTAAACTTAATCATTGAAACCGATGCCTCATCAGCATCGCGAAAATTGGCAGCAACCTTTAGTAGTAGGGCCCTGCACATTACAGCGATTAAACTGCGGCTATCGGAAATAGAGTTTGCCGATGCGGGAACCTCGGCTTGGCGCCAGCAAATTCGTAACCTGTCTGTAAAGTTGAACTCGCTGGGCCGCGATTACCAGAAAAAGCAGCGGGAACTCGCTGTGGCGGAGGCTGAGTCCGCTTGGAGATCGAGTTGGTTTGAAGATTAGTCAGTTGTCAATTGACAGTTGTCAGTTGTCAGTTGTCAGTTGTCAGTTGACAGTTGTCAGTTGACAGTTGACAGTTGACAGTTGTCAGTTGTCAGTTGTCAGTTGTCAGTTGTCTGGAATTCTTGAGCTATGATTAATAACTAATGACTAATGACTAATGACTAATGACTAATGACTAATGACTAATGACTGATGACTGATGACTAATTACTAATGACTGATGACTAATAACCAACCCGAATGGCAGCGATTGCAAAAAGCTCTTTCAGTAGAAGCCGATCGCGGATTTAACGACATCCAAGGCAGTCAATACCGCTTCAGCGAGTTTCTCGGCCTGAGTTTGAGACAGTTGGCAGGTTCTGTAGCAGGTTCTTCGCGCGATCGAGCTAGACAACTAGCCGCTGAATTTGACATCTACCCTCAGAAAGATCTCGAACAGCGCCAACATTCGATCGCCATTACGGTCAGTTTTCTGAGACAAATGGAGCAAGTTTGGGAACAAGAAACTCGCCACCAAGAAGAACAGGCAGGACAAGTCAGACCCGCAAACGCTTCTGAACCAACCGCCCCAGCAGTTTCCGTTCCCCGAACTGCACCCCTGAGTACAGCACCCCCACCCCCCAGCCTGACTCTAGACCAACAGTTAACCCGCGTCACCGGCATCGGCCCTGCCAACGGCAACCGCTTGGCAAAACTGGGTTTATACACTGTATATGACTTGCTTTACTACTATCCACGCAACCACATCGACTATGCAAAGCAAGTACAAATTCGCGAGCTAGTAGCCGGGGAAACTGTAACTTTAATCGCTGAAGTAAAGCGCTGCAATTGCTTTTCTAGTCCAAAAAATAAGAAGTTAACCATATTAGAAGTAATTTTAAAAGACCGCACCGGAGAAATAAAAATTAGTCGTTTTTTTGCAGGGCCTCGCTACAGCAATCGCGGCTGGCAAGAATTCAAAAAGCGCGAGTATTGTACCGGTGCAGTGCTAGCAGCTTCGGGCTTGGTGAAGCAGGGTAAATATGGAATTACTTTAGAAAATCCCGAGTTAGAAGTATTAGACGACTCCGGCGGTGCGATCGAATCGATGAAAGTCGGCCGCCTGATACCTGTTTATCCGCTGACTGAGGGGGTGGATGCCGGTTCGGTGAGGCGATCGATCTTAGCTGCAATGCCGGCGGCGAAAATGTTGCCAGAATCGCTACCGGAGGATTTGCGCGAGCGTTACAGTTTAATGGGTTTAGCGGATGCTGTGACTAATATTCACTTTCCGCTCGATCGAGATTGTCTCGCCGCCGCCCGCCGCCGCTTAGTTTTTGACGAATTTTTCTACCTGCAATTAGGCCTTTTAAAGCGTCGCCAAACCCAAAGAAAAGCTCAAGCTAGTGCAGTCATCCTTCCTAGTGGCAAATTGATCGAACATTTTTATGAAATCTTGCCTTTTGCCTTGACTAATGCTCAGGAAAGAGTCATCAATGACATCCTCAACGATTTAGCTTCGCCGCAACCGATGAACCGATTAGTGCAAGGCGATGTCGGGGCTGGCAAAACTGTAGTCGCCGTAGTCGCAATGCTAGCAGCAATTCAATCCGGCTATCAAGCCGCTTTGATGGCACCGACAGAAGTTTTAGCAGAACAGCATTACCGCAAATTGGTAGGTTGGTTTAATTTGATGCACTTGTCTGTTGAACTGTTAACTGGTTCCACAAAAGTAGCCAAGCGCCGAGAAATTCACAGCCAGTTAGAAACCGGAGAATTGCCAGTTTTAGTGGGAACTCATGCACTGATTCAAGATACAGTTAATTTCCGAAAATTGGGTTTGGCAGTAATTGATGAACAGCACAGATTTGGGGTGCAGCAGCGCGCTAAATTGCAGCAAAAAGGCGAAGCTCCCCACGTTTTGACGATGACGGCAACTCCCATCCCCCGGACGCTGGCGCTGACGCTGCACGGGGATCTAGATGTGAGTCAAATTGATGAACTTCCCCCCGGTCGGCAGGCGATTCAAACGACCGTCCTGTCTGCCAAAGAACGCCTCCAAGCTTACGATTTGATTCGGCGAGAAGTGGCGAGCGGGCGTCAAGTTTATGTGGTGCTGCCGCTGGTGGAGGAGTCGGAAAAGTTGGATGTGCGATCGGCAATTGAGGAAAAAGAGAAACTTGAAAAAAGTGTATTTCCTGAGTTTAAGGTGGGTTTGCTCCACGGTAGGATGAGCAGTGCTGACAAAGATGAGGCAATTACTAAATTTCGGGACAAAGAAACTGATATTTTAGTATCTACTACTGTGGTTGAAGTGGGAGTAGACGTGCCGAATGCAACGGTAATGCTGATTGAAAATTCTGAGCGTTTTGGACTGTCGCAACTGCACCAGTTGCGGGGGCGAGTCGGTCGGGGGCGCGATCGTTCTTATTGTTTGTTAATGCCCGGTTCTAAGACTGCGGAAGCTATGCAGAGAATGAAGGTTTTAGAACAATCTCAAGATGGTTTTTTTATTGCGGAAATGGACATGAGATTGCGCGGGCCCGGTCAGGTTTTGGGAACTCGGCAGTCGGGTTTGCCGGATTTTGCTTTGGCGAGTTTGGTGGAGGATCAGGAGGTTTTGGAGTTGGCGAGGGCGGCGGCTCAAATGGTAATTGAGAATGATGAAAGTTTGAATCAGTGGCCGGTGGTGCGCGATGAATTGGAGCGGAGATATCAGCGGATGATGAGTGGGTCGATTTTGACTTAGACGGCGGTTGAAACCGCGTCTACAAAAACGAAGTCCGCCTCCGCGGACTGAATAAAATAACGCAATTTAAATCGCCAGGTCTTCAACCTGCGGAGGCAGGTTTTGTGTAGACGCGGTTTCAACCGCCCGGTCTTCTCCGACCAAAGAAACCGGGTTTTTCAGCTTTGTCTGGGTTATTTTTATGAATTATCATGGTTCAAGCACTTATTGACCCAAGAATCCTTCGCAGGAATGACGAGGAAGTGTCAAAATTAAGATAGTCCTGCCAGAAACAGGGAAAAGGAAATCCGGCCTGTACTGGCCTTACCAGGCAACATTGATTCCTCGCTTGTCACGCTTGCAGGTGGTCGCCGACGGTTCGTCGCATTTAATCTCAACAGTAATTATGAAAGATCTCACTCGTTATCGAAATATCGGCATCTTCGCCCACGTAGATGCTGGCAAGACCACCACAACAGAAAGAATCCTCAAACTGACAGGTAAAATCCACAAAATTGGTGAAGTTCACGAAGGCGCGGCGACTACTGACTTCATGGAACAGGAGCAAGAGCGCGGTATTACGATTCAGTCCGCTGCTACCACCTGCTTCTGGAACGAGCATCAGCTCAATATCATTGATACTCCCGGACACGTCGATTTTACGATCGAGGTTTACCGTTCGCTGAAAGTTCTCGATGGTGGCATCGGCGTGTTCTGCGGTTCCGGTGGAGTTGAACCGCAATCTGAAACCAACTGGCGCTACGCTAACGATTCCAAAGTCGCTCGCATCGTCTACATCAACAAGCTCGATCGCACAGGTGCAGATTTTTACCGCGTTGTCAAGCAAGTTGATAAAATCCTCGCAGCTAAGCCGATGGTGATGGTATTGCCGATCGGCATAGAAGAAAAGTTTTGCGGCGTAGTCGATTTGCTGACCCGCAAAGCCTGGATCTGGGATGACTCCGGCGACCCGATGAACTACGAAATCAAAGATGTCCCCGCCGATATGGTCGATGATGTCGAAAAATACCGCGAACAGTTGATCGAACTGGCCGTCGAGCAAGACGACGCTCTGATGGAACAATATCTCGAAGGCAACGAACCGAGTATTGACGACCTGAAGCGCTGTATTCGCAAAGGTACTCGCGATCGGGCATTTTTCCCCACCTACTGCGGCTCATCGTTTAAAAACAAAGGCGTACAGTTGGTTCTCGATGCCGTAGTTGACTACCTACCAAACCCGATGGAAGTCACACCGCAGCCAGAAGTCGATCTCGAAGGCGAGGAAACCGGCGAGTTTGCGATCGTCGATCCCAACAGACCGTTGCGGGCACTGGCGTTTAAGATCATGGACGATCGCTACGGTGCTCTAACCTTCACCCGCCTGTACTCCGGTAAGTTGTCCAAAGGCGACACCGTACTCAACACCGCCACAGGCAAAACCGAGCGCATCAGCCGTTTGGTGGAAATGCACGCCAACTCTCGCGAAGAAATTGAATCGGCCCAAGCAGGGGACATTGTGGCGATCGTCGGAATGAAAAACGTCCGCACCGGACACACCATCTGCGACCCCAAAAATCCCGCAACCCTAGAGCCGATGGTATTCCCCGATCCCGTTATTTCGATTTCGGTCAGACCGAAGGTGAAAGGCGGCGAAGAAAAGATGGGAGCAGCCCTCACCAAGATGGTACAAGAAGACCCATCTTTCCACATGGTGACGGATCAAGAAAGTGGCGAAATGATTCTCAAAGGGATGGGCGAGTTACACCTCGACATCAAAGTAGACATTCTCAAGCGCACCCACGGCGTCGAAGTAGAAGTTGGCGAACCGCAGGTAGCCTACCGCGAATCGATTACCAAGCGTCTCGAAGACGATTACACCCACAAAAAGCAATCAGGTGGTTCAGGTCAATTTGCGAAAATCGGCTATGTAATCGAGCCCGGTGAGCCTGGAAGTGGCTTCATATTTGAGTCAAAAGTGACTGGTGGTAGTGTGCCCAGAGAGTATTGGCCAGCGGTCGAAAAAGGCTTTGAAAGCTGCGTCGATAAAGGCGTCTTAGCTGGATTCCCTTGCTTAGACTTGAAATTCACCCTCCTAGAAGGTGGTTTCCACCCCGTTGACTCGTCGGCGATGGCCTTTGAAATTGCTGCCAAAGCAGCCTATCGTCAATCAATCCCCAAAGCAGGCCCTCAGTTGCTGGAACCGATTATGAATGTCGATGTATTCACTCCAGATGATTACATGGGCGACGTAATCGGCGACCTCAACCGCCGCCGCGGGATGATGAAAGCTCAGGAGACAAGTCAGACAGGAGCGCGGATCAAGGCAGATGTGCCGTTGAGCGAAATGTTTGGCTACATTAGCGACTTGCGTACCATGACATCTGGGCGCGGACAATTCTCCATGTCGTTCTCCCACTATTCTCCTTGTCCAAGCAACATCGCTGAAGAAGTGATCAAGGCGGCAAAAGAGCGTCAAGCTGCGAAGTAGTGTATTTGACTCCCGGTAGGTGCTATCTGGAGTCAAACAGAAAAATTAGATCCCCGCTTTTTGAAGAAATCGGGGATCTAATCTAGATAATAAGTACAGTGAGGTTCGACAAAAAAATATGATTGAGTCGATCGCAACACTTTCACTAACAGACTTCCTCGCTCAACCGGATATTGAATCCTCGCCTGCATGGGAATTTATTCTGGGACGAGCAGTTCAAAAAACTATGCCAACCCTTTTTCATTCGCGACTGCAACACAACTTGGTTAACTATATCAACGATCGGACCGATCGATTTGAAGCGATACCAGAGTTGCGTTGCTTGGTACTTCCCTACTCGCCAGTACCAGATATAGCGATTGTAGCAGGCGATCGGCTTACCGATGAAGACGGACCACTTAACGGCGCACCGGATTGGTTAATTGAAATTCGATCGCTGGATCAAAGCACTTTAAAATTGCAGAATAAGATCCTCCACTGCCTCATTAACGGCACGCAATTAGCATGGCTAATCGATCTCTCTCACCAACAAGTTTGGGTATGGCAGGGTGAGGAGCTACCTATAATCTGTTCGGGTGCAGATATTTTACCAGTTTTAGGTATTCTCCCGGAACTTACGGTTGATGCTGTGATGGCTATGATTCGCCGACAGTAGGCATTTTATTAGAAAACTGGGTTTAAAACCCCGTTGATAGTAATTAGGGTTTGCTGAATATACCGCATATTGCGTGGTCTGGGTTTGCGATCGGCTTATTCAGCAAGCCCCACATATTAGATAGTAGAACCACGAGCAGACTTCAACAACATCTTGATTTGTTCAAGACTTAATGGTGGTGAACTACGATGAATCATAGCGTGACAATTTGGGCAAACAGGACGCAAATCTTTTATAGGATCAATTTCATACTCTTCTGCAATTTCTGAAAGGGGTCTTAGATGATGAACATGAATGAAACCTTTTCCCAGTTGCCCAAAAGCTCGGCCAAAATCGAAATCACAAATAGAGCAACTTGAACCGTAATAATCAATACATTTTTGCCGAGCTTTAGGCTCTCGTTCATACGCGTTGACTGAAACTTGCCTTACTGCCCCCTCACGAAATGTTTGTACTGCATCTACTTCATCAGGAAATAATCTATTAGTTACAGATTCCTGAACCTGAAGCGGATTTTGCCAATCCCACAAACATTTTAGGTATTCTTCAAAACGGTCTTCCTCACCAAGAAACACATTTGATGCAGCACGAAAGATAGCAAAGATTTCGACAAAGTTATTAATCACTGGCTGAGCTGCATCTAGGTCTTTAATAGGAAGAACTAGGGATGGACTCTGAATATAAGTACCATTCCAACCTCCTTTATGAATTAATTGCAGTCTGTTAATGAACTCCTCATACTCTAACTTACCATATTTTTCCGGTGCAATATTATTAGAGGAAATAATATATCTACCATGCTTCAAAATCCTAGTAACATCTTCTAAATGGTTTTTCAGAACGTGAACAATCGGATTGCTTTCTAGCCCTCTTAATCCAAAAAATTTCACAACTAAACTATAAGAATTACACTCGAATCTCTGTTGGAAATACCAACCTTTTCCTTTTATAGCCAAGCCAGCGGTTGCTATTGTGTAGGGCTGGGTTTCCTTGGCTCCAAGGCGATGAGCTGGTGTAGTCACTATCCGACAATCTGAGAGTACATCTGTGCCATAAACTTGGTGAATTAGGTCACAAGCTTGTTTAATGATTATTTTAAGCTTAGGGATAAGTAATTCTTTTAGCTTATCAGCACGCTCTCGATTGTCTTTGACTGAGAAGAGATATTGTTCAGCAGACCCTATGAGTGGCAAGTCAACGATTTCTGACATTTCGGTTTCCTCAACTGAACTCATATTTGTTCTCCGACATGACAAGTGCAACGAAAACTAATTAATATTTTAGCTTTTTTTCGACATATCCTGAAATAGGTTATGCTTCCCGAACTCCTAAAACTTGTGCTGTGGTGAGTTTGATCCTTGTAGGGTGCGTCAGTTAGAATAGTTACTGGACAAGGGAAACGCTTATGGACTGACGCACCCTACTATCGTCTTTTAAATGCCGAACAGCTTATGACTCAAATAAATCCCGATCGCACTGCTGGTACAATTGCGATCGACGTTTGCGCTCAATCAAACGGGCAGTATCTTTGTCAGATATCATCATCTTTGAGCGATCGCCCTGATGATACCATGAATTTTTACGGACAAACGAAAGAAAGGATGCCATTCTAAAGTTTTTGTCTCGGACGAAATGGCGATAGTGAGTAGCTATAATTTTCTATCAGGCGATCCCTTTAATAGAGCTAAGCGATTGAAGGAAATTGGCATTTTAGTGAAAGGTGGAGAAGTACCAGGTAAGCTTTGGGAAGTATTTTCAAATCTTGCAAAAACATAAATTATAATCTTATGAGTCTATAGTTTGTAGGGTAGATCGTAATTGGAAGAGTCTAAAAATCACAATTGTAATTTTTTACATTTTAGGATATCTTAGAAAGGTACTCCATCAATGTGGCGTTATGAGCAGGATAACGATCGAGGTAACAGACGAACAGCACCAGCAAATTAAGGCAATGGCGGCTGTGCTGGGCAAATCTATTAAAGAGTTTGTACTCGAAAGGCTGTTTCCTTCTAACGATCGAGAGGAAGAACAGGCTTGGCAGGAACTCAAAGAACTGCTGAGGGAGCGCATAGCGGAAGCCGAACGCGGCGAATTATCGGCTAAGACATTCAGCCAGGTTTTGGAAGAGAAGCTGGCGGCGATGGGAAAAGTGTAATGCCATCATACGAACTCACCTCCTACGCAGAAGAGGATTTAGCCGATATTATCGAGTACACCGTTAACAATTACGGCATAGCCCAGGCGCGAGATTACGTTGCTGCGCTGGAAACCTGTGCTGAAAACCTTGCGGGTAGCCAGGGCTTCTATCGGGATCTGAAAAACATTCATCCCCGTTTGCGCGTAACCCGATGTCAGCACCATTATATTTTTGGCATCATGAGATCGGGAAGTCTGATGGTGGTTGTTGCTATTTATCACGAGCGGATGGATGTGCTGCAACGCCTGAGAACGCGCTTGAAAAACCCACAAGAGGGATAGCTGCGATCGCCCTTTAAAGAAAATCGAATTTCACTACAATAAATCCCGATCGCCTGGAAAAAGCCGGACTGCTATATCGAGAACCCTGTCCGATCGATCGGCACGGCACCTATGCGGTGCTGACTGAAGCGGGATTGGCAATGCAACAACAAATGTGGACGGTTTACGCTGAAGGAATCGCAGAATACTTTGCCTGTCACCTGGATGATGAAGAACTTCAGGTGATGCAGCGAGTGTTAAAGCGAATGCTTGCTACAGCGAGTCAGTAAGGGCGGGAGAGGCGATCGTCTTCACTTGGCGAACCAGAATGAGGCCAGTCTCGGTGGCAGAACTCTTGTTCGCCAAAAGTCTCTTTAATATCAAATCCGCTCTTCATCGGAATGATATAAACGGAGGACACGGCAGTGCCGTTTCCCTACAATTAATGGGGTAGGGACACGGCACTGCCGTGTCCTCGGTATCATTCCGATGCAACCGGAAACGATATAAACCGCCAAGTTTCTCTTCTATTACTCCCCCGCAAAATCTGCCCTAAACTTCTCCACAACTCGATTTAACTCAACTGAATGAGAAGCCTTAAATAAAATACGATCGCCATTTTCGACAAATCCCAACAACCGCTTTGCTAAATCTTCCCGCCCATCCTTGGCTGTAATATCTCCTACCTCCACAAAAGGCAAACCCGTCGCACCCGCAGCCATCGCCGCTGCTTCCTCAAAATCAGCAAAAACAAACAAAGCATCAAGCTGCAAATCTCGCGTCGCCCTTCCCACTTGTCGGTGAAATTCGATCGCCCTGTCGCCCAATTCCTTCATCGTTCCCAACACCGCAATCCGGCGCTTTCCTGGAGTATCTGCTAACAGTCTCAGGGCTGCCAACATCGACTCCAAACCAGCATTGTAAGTCTCATCCAAAATCACAATATCCTGCGGCAAATCGTAGCGGCGCGCCCGTCCATCCGGTAACTGCACAGACAAACCTTGCTTTAAAACTTCCCAATCAATACCTAACACTTTTCCTACCGCCAAAGCTGCTAAATAATTTAGAGCATTGTGTCGTCCCGGCAGCGGCAGCGGCAATTCTATACCTTCTATAAGTATTGTATCATGATTGAGCAATTCTCCGCACAAATCCCCGCCTTCTAAACCATAAGTTAAAGTTTTTCCCTGCCAAACTTTGGCCGCAGTTGCGATTAATCTGTCACCATCGTGATTGAGAATAGCAATGCTATCTTTAGGCATTTCGGCTAACAACTCGCACTTAGCTTGGGCGATCGCCTCTTCCGAACCCAATCGCCCGATATGCGCCGTTCCTACATTAGTAATTACCGCCACAGTAGGACGCGCAATTTGCGACAGCAGCGCAATTTCGCCACTCCCGCGCATTCCCATTTCAATTACAGCATAATTGTGGGTCGGCGAAAGCTCCAACAGAGTTTTTGGTACGCCAATTTCATTGTTGTAGTTATATTGAGTTTTAAGAACATTTCCCTTCGTTGACAAAACCGCCGCAATTAACTCTTTAACAGTAGTTTTACCTACAGAACCAGTAACAGCAACTATAGGTATACTGAATTGGTCACGCCACCAACGGGCGATCGACTGATAAGCTTTTAAAGTATCGTCCACGCGCAACACCGGAAAATTAGGCAATTCCTCTTGCCAATCTCGATCGACAATCGCTGCTATCGCCCCCAAATCCAGAGCTTTTGCCACAAATTGATGGCCGTCAAAATTGTCTCCCCGCAGCGCCAAAAATACTTCACCCCCCTCAAGAGTGCGCGTATCTGTGGCAATACCTGTCCCTAAAGCTGTCAAAACGCCCTCAGACAGAGCAGGCAAAGGTACAGTTAAAATTTCAGCAAGTTGGGCGATACTTACGCGACAAACCATAACCAGCACTCACATTTCAAATAATTATTTTCACAGCTAATTCTACCTCGCCCAACCTCAAATTCAACTGACAGCCGGCTGCGGATCAGGATTGACCTTGATCATCGTAATACTAAATCGTCCCCTCACTAAGAAATTATCCCGTACCCACCCACAATCTTTACCAATACTTTACAAAGTAGATGGTGATTTAAGGCCTTGCTAATTACCAACAATTCATGCCATGCTGGTGTTGGTAAATAGTTTAACTAAGCAAAAAATATCGATCGGCTTAAGCTGCTGACAGCTTCTACCCATAAGCCTCATCCGACGAGAAGCTCGGTTGACTCAATTGTTGCGATTCATTGGCCAATTCATCAAGATAATAGCGCTGAAAGCTCCTGCCCCAGCCTCGGAGGGTTAATCCACAGTGAACGACTACAACAGACAAAGCCACGAAGAAGAACAGCTACTTTACAAGCATTGGCTAGAGTTGGTACAACGAGAGCAGCCGGCCGAACTCATCAGCCGCTTTCGCACTTTGTTTGTCCAGGGTACCGGATATCCCGATCGCTCCGTCGCCGACGCACTCGAAAAAATAGCACGATCAGAACACGCTGAACAAGAATTCAAATACATCCTCAACCGCTGCTGCCACATCCTGATCAACCGCTGGCAAACTTACCCCAGCAAGCAAGCAGCCATCCCTGAATTGATCGCTCTGTTTGAAGAAGCGCCCAAAATATTATTTGGATACAATCGATTGGGGGGGCGAGGCTCCATTCCCCAATTAGTAAATCACTTTACCGAAAGCGAACAGTACCTCACCCTCAAACGCTTAGCCAAAGTCATAACTCACAGCAATGAAGATAGCAGCAACAGCAAAGCCCCTGCTACCCTTGCCCTCGGAACCTTAATTCCTCGCTACCCTTACCTCTACAAACACTGCCTCCTCAGCGACGATAGCACCTACGAACAGCAAAAAATCATTAAAAAAATCCAAGCTCAAAAGCAGCAGCAATTTGAGATCAATCTCTCACAATACGTCGCTCACCAAGTGAGAAAAGCCCAAACAGCGCGTCGAGAAACCTCAATTTCCTTTGGAAGATTTATACAACCTATAAGAAACCCAACGCTGTTGAGCGACCCCGAACTGTTTTTTGCCCTCAAGCAATTTGTCGGAAAAGTAGAGGGAGCCGATACCTACAGACAGCTAGCGGGCCGCTTCACGGCGAACGCCAGCACACATCAGTCCTACCGCTCTTTTAAAGACGACTTGTACGAATACCTGATTTCTTCTGTCACCGATGAGCGCTACGGCAAACGTCTCTTTAACGAAAAATTGTATAAGCAACTACAAAATACCCTGTCCCACAGCGATGATCAGAAATTCAATGAATTTTTAATGATCAGAACTTGCAGCCAGTTATTGAATTTTTTAGTAGTAGAGAGTCCTGTGCGGCCCAACCACTTTGTCTTCATCGACCTAATCTCAAACCTCGGGCCCACCCAAACCACAGGTTTGCTGCTGAAAATCGTACTAATTTGCGGCAAAGTCAAGCCCTACCTAGAAAAGCGGCTGGCAATTTTGTTCGGTCACTACGAACTCAGTACCCGAGAAGGCGTGGTGTGGTTAGTCAAAGCCCTGGAAAACGTAAACCTAGCTTTGAGTACCAACTTTGGCAAGGTAGACGTATCTTTCTTGCGGTGAGAGGGCGCCACAACTTTCTGTGCTTCCACTGCAGGCAAAACATCACACCGAGAAACCTGGTTTCTGAATACCCTAAAAGTTTTAGGTTTAATTAGAAGACTTAGTTAACTGCTGAAACCTATTCAAAAGACACTATTCTGTGTTAAAATCCCATGTGTATCAGATTCGGTTGCAGGCTTTGTTCATTGCTACAGAATTGTCTAAAAACTTGCCCTTCTGTATCGGCAGGGAACTCTCCGAAACTGAAATCTTTGCACTGTCTAAATTTTGGAGTTATTCCTCATGTCGATATACGTCGGTAACTTATCCTACCAAGTTACCCAAGAAGACATCACCACCGTCTTCGCCGAATACGGAACCGTTAAGCGAGTACATCTACCTACCGACAGAGAAACCAGTCGCCCCCGCGGCTTTGGTTTTGTAGAAATGTCCACAGATGCAGAAGAAGATGCAGCGATTGCTGCTCTCGACGGAGCAGAGTGGATGGGTCGCGACCTCAAAGTTAACAAAGCTAAGCCCCGTGAAGATGAAGGCGGCCGGGGCGGCGGTAACCGGGGCGGTGGCGGCCCAGGCAAATTTGGTCGCAGCGGAGGAGGCGGCGGAGGAGGACGTTATTAATTTCCTAGGATAAAGATTTGAGATTGGAGAGTTGAAATTGGCGCGAGAGCTCACCTAGCTCCGAACCACTTCCGGCCGTTCCGAACAACCTATGCTCTTCAAATTTCCATATCTACCCGATTAAATATACCAAAAAGCCAAGGGCCTAACCCTTGGCTTTTTGGTATGAGAGTTGACGGTATGAGTCTGAAACCGGCTGGGCGAATCCGTTGCAGTACCGTCAGGTTCTAATCGTCAGGTTCTATGCTGCTGCTCAATCCGTGATTATTGAGTGTTTCAGCGTAAAACTCAGCGTGTTCGAGAGCGCAAACAATCACCAATCCCATCCCGTTAGTATGGGCTTCCATCATCACATTTACCGCCTGTGGCTGAGTCAGACTTGGTACCGTCGCCATCAAAGTCTGCACCACGTACTCCATAGGATTGAAATCATCATTGTGCAGCAGGACGCGGTAGCGCGGTGCAAGCTTGCGGACTGTGGAAGGCTTTTGAATAATTTCGACAGACACTAATCTATACCTCCTGACTTGTAAAATGTTAAAATTTGTCAACAATCTTGAGCCGGATTCCTCCGCTGTGCAAGAGTATGTCACTTTCAGCTATTTTATTGAAATCTGAAAATTCAGACAAGGCAGCCCCTTGGTCGATCGCGAGCTGTGAACCCAACACCAAACCCACAGGGGGTGTCCTGGGTCCTCCGCAACCACCTTCCTAGCGCCATAATATTAGAAAGGCGAGATCGGTTAAAAATAACAAACTACTACCTGTTGAGTCTCCAGAACTGAGGGAACCTTATATGAAACGCAAACCTAAATCCTACAACGACGACAGATTCAGCGGCGACCCATCCCGGGGAGATGAAGACTCCGGCTCATTTGGCGGACAGTCGCGGCGTCAACCTCAGTCCGGTAAACCCTCTTTCCTCAATTCCGCCACCCTAGGGATTTTAACAGCCGTCTTTATTCTGGGAATTGGGATTGGCATTGCCTTTAGCTCCACAGCTACAATTAGCCCTGAGAACGTAGCCTCGCGTGAATTTATCGATCGCAGCGCCCCGAACCCAGAACTTTGCGTGCAGTTTGGAGCAAGCGCGATGGTGACAGATATGCGCCTCTACGTCACCCTCAACCCCTTCAACGTCTACATCTCGCAGCCAAGTATGCGCCCCGGATGCGTTTTGCGAACCAATAACTGGGCAATTCTGGAACAAAGAAAACTCATCAGCCAAGACCAAGTGCGCGATTGCAAAAATCGCATGAACACTTTTGGGTTCACCGGCCCCCTGGAAGCTCAACCCGAAATTAACTGTATCTACCAAAACGACGGCGCTAAAAACCTGTTCCTCAACCAACCGGGTTCGATAGCTCCAACCACGGAAGGTCAAAATTTCTAAATCCCCGATATAGCGGTTTTCAGTTGAGTCAATTACAGATATGGGGTAGGACTTAGGCTTTGCCAAAGTCCTTACTTTATTTCATAGAATGGAAAATTGCTCTAAGGAATGAGAATTAAATAACCTGCAATGCGATTTTCTTGTGGGATGGGCGTCTCGCCCGTCCCTTATAGACGGGCGAGACGCCCATCCCACAGGCTTAGGCAAATTATTTAATTCACAAACCGAACTGCGGGAAATCTTCGGTTAACTGAACTTGCAAAATTTGGCCGGGTTGAATCGTAGCAGGTTGAGGAGCCGCGACGTAAGTTGTAGCAACACCACCGGCTGCTCCCGCCAACAAACCGAGACCAGAAAAGCCGCTCAGCAAGAACAAAGCTAAGCCACCAATACCAGTATTTCGCAACAAACTGCGATCGGAAGGCTGAGGCCGTCGGCCTCCCACGGCTTGGGAGCGAGCCAAGAGAGGGATATTGCGGCCGTTCAGACTAATAGCTTCGACCACAAATCGACTACCGAGGTTGGTCGTTTCAAACCGACCGATGACAGGCGTATTAGCAGGTACGATCGTATTACCGCGACTGTCGAGAATTTCCCCTTGCAGCAGCAACACTTCCTCTCGGCTGGGCTTCGCTTGCAGCCGCAAAGCCCGATCGCCGGGGTATAGCAAACTGAGCTCCGTGCCCGCCGGCAACAAGACATTCGCCCCAGCTGCAGCCTGCAAAGGAGCATTTGAGCGGCCGCGAGGAAGTGGTTCACCAAAAGTAAGCGTCCGCTGTTGGGGTGCAGCAGCAGCCGTTATTTGAGGGGCTAGGCGGGGTACAGCAGCAGCTTGTACACGACGGCGTTCGTTAAGGCGAACATTGACTAAAGGCACTCTTAGAGGCCGGATTTGGTCATTTGAAGTTGACCGCGGCGAAAAACTTGTAGCGGGATTCGGGGAAGTAGGAGGTTCAGGTCGATCGACCTTTGGGACACCAGTTGAGTTGGAATCAGTCGGTGGCTGGTTTTGCGGTACTTGTATGGCAGGCTGGGGTTGAGTTTCGGAAGTTTCCATAATTGGAGTCGGTGCCATCGAAGGACGCAACACCCAGCGATTTTCTACCCCACTTTTTTGGAATAGAACTTGCCCTGGGCTGAAACCGACTCCAGGAGCCAAATTGACCAGAATTCTCGCCGTTCCCGGTTGAAGTTGACTCACCCCCACAGAACGCACTCTGCCTTGCGGATATAGCTGAGTTGCATCTACTCCGATCTCAGTATTGGGTAAATCCACAGCAATCTGAGACGGGTTGAGTAGAGAATATGTGGGGGTTGTTCCCTCTGGAAGAGTAATTTCTAGCTGATTTGTCGCCGGATCGAATTTCCAACTTGTGACTGTAGAAGCATTTGCTGGTTCCAGTGTTGCCGGCACTGTCGCAACTGCGACGACTGCTAGACTCAGACTCAGTGACTCCGCAAACAATCCCGCTGGTAGAGAATTAACAGTCAATTTTTGTAAGTCTTCCCAAAATCTTGGGAGTAATTTTTTGTATGGCATGGTGGCTGGCTGAAATTTTTGATCTGAAATAAATTATGGATGGGAAAATTTTGCCTTCGGATGACCCTGAAAGTTTAACATTATTGCGATATGAAAAATTTAACTAAATGGAAATTATTGCGATCGCGCTTCGTTCTTAACAACAAGTGGTGTCAGGTTAGACAAGATGAAATAGAATTGCCAAGCGGACAAATTATAGACGACTTTTTTGTTAATGTCCGACCCAATATCGCCCTCGTATTTGCGACGACAGAGCAGCAAGAACTTGTATTAGTGCGCCAATACAGGCACGGAGTAGGGGAAATTTTGCTGGAACTGCCTGCTGGATCTTTCAACCCTGCTGAAGAGAGCGGGAAATCGGCAGCCGCCAGAGAACTTGCCGAAGAAACGGGATATGTTGCTGAAGAATTGTTGGAACTAGCAACCTTATATGATAACCCCGTCAAAGACACCAATTCTATCTACCTATACTTTGCTAAAAATGTCAAGCTTATCAGCAAAGTACAATTAGATATTACAGAAGATATTGAAGTAGTTTTAGTTCCTATTGCTGAAGTCTTGTTGAAAATAAAAAACCGAGAAATTTGTGTAGCAGGAAGCATCGCAGCTATTTTTTTAGGATTAGATTTTTTGAATAAACAGCGGTAAGGTGCTGTGTGAATGAACCCTACACGCTGTTTTTTGTGATGCTTGTCTTAAGGAGCCAGAGTGAGAAAATCGAGAGAAGTCAGAGAATTATCAGCCCCAAAAACCTGAGCCAAAACCTCCCCAGTCTCCGCAACTTGTAGCAGCGTGCCATTCACCATCGGATTAATTTGCAAAGCCTCAAAACTCAAGCCACCAGCCAGAACAAACTTATCACTTCCTACGGAAAAATTGAGCACAGTATCCATACCGCTATTAGCGCTTAACACAAAGCGATCATTCCCAATACCCCCAATCAAAGTATCATCTCCCCCATCACCAAACAGCCAGTCATCTCCTGCACCCCCATTGAGAATATCGTGATCTTTCCCACCGTAAATAGTGTCATTACCCTGATCACCATTGAGAGTATCTTGACCCTCATTGGCGTATACCAGGTCATCGCCACTACCACCATTAATACAGTCTTGCTGACCGTCCTCACCCACAGCGCCTAGCAGATTTTGCCTGTGATCGCCAAAAATAGTATCATTACCTTCATCGCCACACAAAATATCGCTACCATCATCGCCG
>NZ_JAUBRI010000079.1:0-26962 GCF_036701795.1 Microcoleus sp. N9_A1 | reverse complement strand
TTTACGTGAGAGTAAGGGGTGTGAATCCCTTAGTGGAGTAGGCTCCACGTGCCGAACGACCTTTCAGGTCGCGCCCCCAACGAACCGGACAGGGCATTTGGATTGTGGTGAAACCCCCCTGCACTCTACTTCCAGGCTAATAGCCCTCCCAGGGGTTAAAACCAAATCAAATAGTAATAGGCAGTAGTCTTCACAGGACTTTACCTAGATTCCGACAGGGGTTTTAACCCCTGTCGGAATCTAGCTTCCCGAGAAGGAAACAGCGTTATTTGATATTAGTTGATCGCGTCTGCCACTGTTTCTGCCACTCGTTGAGTTATTTCGAGATATCGATTCACTTTCCAGCGAACCTTGTTCGAGGCATCTTCAGCGTTCTATTGTGCATCTCGCGCTGCATCATTGATATTTTCTTGGCCGCCGCTGGTACCGTATCTCAGGGACTCAGTACCCTCTGATACTCTTTCTTTTGCTCCCTCGGTAGCTTCTTTAACAATATCTTTTGCTCCCTTCAAGCCTTCGCGAGTGTTTTCTTTAAGATTAGCAAAGCCTTGTTTGGTTTTGTCGCCAAAGTCATCAGCTTTGCGCTGGGCTGTGCGAGCATCGTCCTTCACCTTTTGGCCAATTTGGTCGAGTTTGTCAGGCGCGTCATCCGCTACCCGCCGTACATTTTCGCCTACATTGTTGCTAGATTTCGTGTCAATGCGTTTCTGGGCTTGATCTTTGAGAAGCTGAGCTTTTGCTTCTGTTGTTGTCATCTTTTTGTTTCTAGGATCGACATCGCTGTAATCGTTCATGCCGCCTTTGAATTCGGAAGTTACAGCCCCTGAAGGCACTTCTTCTCTAATTTTGTCGGCAGTTTTTCCTACCTTCACATCAGTTTTTCCTACTATCGCATCAGTGTTTCCGGCCGTCACATCAGGGCGGCTGCAGGCCGTACTCACTAATACTAAAATGCCAGCCAGAAACACTGTTAAAATTTGTACAGCTCGAATTTTTTTCAGAAATGCAGTTAGTCTCTTCATAAAAATGCTCGGTAAGTGGGAAACAAGCGTGGCTTGAGCCCTGAGAGGGAAACGACGCGGCGGTTTCAACCGCTTTGAATCCCCTTTCTGGGTTGGAGAGGTATGGTTGCCCCTCCGATGGAGATATGGTTGTCTCCTTTCTCCCTTGCGGGGTAATGTTCGCCTCGACCTGGTTATAAAGGCTTGTTAGACCTGCAACACTGTTTCAGTGACTTTAAAACTGTTTAATTGCAGATGACAGAGCGGAAAACTGGCGTCGCATTCGCCGGTGTCGTGACCTAAATAACGTCTCCGCCATGCGGGGGGTCTGGTCAGAACAGCTTGCAATTTCTTACAAGCTCAGTGGCACTTAGCCCTGAGTTCCTGACAAAAATGCTCCTTTCTATTGTGAGATGATCAAATGCCTGGTGGTTCTGTAGATGGCTAGCCTTACCAAATTAGGCACTTAAACACTTTTTTTACTATACGAATAGAAACCGTAGCTTTTCATCTATCCCAAGTTACATTCCTTAAGTTATAGCAGAAGGAAGAAGGAAGAAGGAAGAAGGAAAAAGGAAGAAGGAAAAAGGAAAAAGGAATGGACAATCCTCAATCTTCTACCAATTATTAAAAGTCGCAGCACCCCGCGCAGGACAAGGCAAAGTCGTTTCCCTACATAGCTGTTTGGTTCTCTGTGCGGGCACTGCGTAGAAACGTTTTGCATTTTGGGATCAAAAAAAACCTTCTAGTCAGGAACTAGAAGGAAGGTGGTGTATTATCTCAAGTACAACAAGGTCTTTAATCGCAATTGTGGCGGCACATCCCGATCGCACACATCTGTCTAATGGCTGAAAGTATCTGTACAGTTGCTAATCATTTTGAATCGCTGTTTTGAGACTTTTGCAGAATTCGCCGATCGCCTCTAAACCCTGTTCTGGAGTACCTTCTGCCAAGCGTTTGACAAAAGCACTGCCAACAATCACAGCATCTGCACCCCATTCTTTCACTTGGCGAGCGTGTTCGGGTTTCGATATACCAAACCCGACGCCGATGGGTTTGTCGGTGATGCTTCGGAGTTCTTGCAGCAACTCTTTTGCTCTCGTTTCTAAGCCTTCGCGTACTCCCGTAACCCCCGTCACGCTGACCAAGTAAATAAATCCTTGAGACTCCCGAGCGATCGCTTCTATGCGACTTTTGGGACTTGTGGGAGCAACTAATAATGTTAGTTCAATCCCTAATTTGTTGGCAGGTTGGATGAGACTGTCAGCTTCTTCTAAGGGCAAGTCTGGGACAACCAATCCCTGAACTCCGGCACTTTTGATTTGTTGCAAAAAGGTTTCTATACCTCGGTACAAAATCGGGTTGTAGTAGGTAAAGAGAATAATGGGCGATCGCAAATTCGGACTAACTTTCGCTACCATTTCCAGCACCGCATCTAACCGCGTTCCCCGCTGTAGAGCCCTTGTAGCAGCGGCTTGAATCACCGGCCCGTCAGCTAGCGGGTCAGAATAGGGAACCCCAAGCTCGATCGCATCTGCACCGTTATCATCCAAAATTTGCAGTGCTTTAGCTGTTGTCTCCAAGTCTGGGTCGCCAGCAGTAATAAAAGGAATCAATGCACATTGGTGGTTCTTGCGTAACGTTTCAAAACAATTAGAAATAGTCATTAGGCAGTTGGCAGTTGGTTGTTGGCAGTTGGTTGTTGGCAGTTGGTTGTTGGCAGTTGGTTGTTGGCAGTTGGTTGTTGGCAGTTGGTTGTTGGTATTAGCTAATAACAACTAATATCATGTCCGATCGATTAACCATAATATCCCGGTCGGGGCGGGTTTTTGAGATTGTCAATTATTGGCAGGTATTGTTGGCTCACGGGCCCCTACAAAAATCGCGGTCGCTCGACCGGACATGATATAACCACTAACCACTGACAACTGACAACTGACAACTAACCACTGACTAACTATCTTTTTCCTGCTCAATTTCCGCTTGAAGTTTGGCTAATTCTTCAGGAGTGAGTGCATCTAGCTGCTTCTGCAAAACAGCATCTTTGTACTCTTTCAGTTGCTCGCTGTAGGTCATACTTTGAGTCAGCGCTCGAAATAAATAAGTCACCAGCCAGCCAATCAAGCCAGCAACCAAAAATAACTGACTCCAAATGCCTGCATTCATGCTGTCGAGTCCGGCGAATTGCAGTAGCAAGTAGACCAAGCCACCCGCTACAAAAAAGCCGAGACTGATTCCAATTACGTCAATACGTCGCATTTAGGCTTCTATCTGCCGCCGTTTGGGGCGAAAATTCAAAAACGGAGCTAGGAGGAACATACCTGGGAAGAAGAAGAACATCAAGAAGTACATGAAGCCACGCTCAAAAGAGGTAGCCACGTACCAGCGGCTGTTCAGGTAAGCGTAGGTGGCCGCGGGTACTACCAGGAGGTAGGCTCCTGCCAAGACGGCGTAAAGCAGTAAGGTAATATACATAGATTTGCTTTAGGGGAATAATAACACGGGTAAGTCAGTTGACAGGCTGCGTTAGCTGGTTAACTATTGTACCGCTTGGGGAGATCCAGCGCGACTTTTGGGAATTTTTTGATTAGGGGTTGCGTAAATTGGGGTTTTGGCTGTAGAATAAAAGGCTGTTGCTGTCAGTGAATCAAATCCACAGCAATTTGACAAAAGGGGGGTGTGGCGGAATGGTAGACGCTACGGACTTAAAATCCGTTGACCCGAAACGGTCGTGTGGGTTCAAGTCCCTCCACCCCCATCAAATTCTATCCTTTGTGAGTTAATAAGCTGTTGCGGCATTTAACTTTATTTTTTTCGGGCGATGCTCAAAGCCCACCCCACAATAGTTTTAATAAAGAGGATTCTTCAAGTTAGATGCGCGCCAGCTTGTAGTAATTCTTGCAAGATTTGTGGGATGGGCTTCTAGCCCGTCCTATATTACGCAGCAACTGGCAAAGTAATCGCAAATTCCGTGCCCTGTCCTATTTGAGAATTTACCTCAATTTTGCCGTGATGCTTGGCAAGGATTTGATAGGAAATAGCCAATCCCAATCCAGTGCCTTTGCCGATCGACTTTGTAGTAAAAAATGGGTCAAATATCTGTTGGGTACTGGCGGAGGCAATTCCCGGCCCGTTATCCCGAATCTTGACGGTGACAGTATTGTCGGCTGTAATTTCCGTGCTAATCCAAATGGTTGGCGAATAGCCTTTGTCTTCCTTTTTCACCTCCTCCAGCGCATCTATTGCATTACTAATAATATTCATAAATACTTGATTGAGTTGGGCTGGATAGCACTCAACCGCAGGCAACTTGCCGTATTGTTTAATAACTTGAATACCTTGTTTGAGTCGGTGATTGAGAATGACGAGGGTGCTATCAATTCCTTCGTGAATATCGGCTGATTTCATTTTTCCATCGTCCGATCGCGAAAAATTCCGCATGGATACGACAATTTCGCGAATGCGATCGGCTCCCATTTTCATCGAACAGAGGGTTTTTGGTAAATCTTCTCTGAGAAATTCGAGTTCAATGTCTTCGATGCGCTCTAAAATTGCATCTGGTGGGTTGGGATAGGATTGTTGATAGAGAGTTACCAAACCAGTCAAATCTTCGATGTATTGCTTGGCATAGTCAATGTTGCCACCGATGAAGTTGACGGGATTATTGATTTCGTGGGCTATCCCTGCAACCATTTGACCGAGAGATGACATTTTTTCGGTCTGAATTAATTGGGATTGAGTTTGTTTTAGTTCTTGTGTATACTCGCTAACTCGCTGAATCAATTGATTGAAAGAGGCCGCTAAAACTCCGATTTCGTCTTCGGTTTTGACTGGTACTTGCAGGTTGAAGTTCGATTCGCGAGTGACTTGCTGAGCAAAATTAGTGACGGTTTCGATGGGTTGGGCGATCGCGCGGCTAGTTTTGCGAGCAAGTAACACGGCGATGAGTGCTGAAATTAGCATACTCCCGATAATAATTCGGTTTCGCAAACCTTCAGTTTCTTCTAATGCTTCCACTCCTTGCAGTTTGTGAACTTCTACTGCAGCAATTAGCTCGGTTAAACTCTGAGCAAAGTTATCTAGTACGATCGCCTCTTGACCGCTGCTAGTCCTCAACATTTGTAGCTGTGCGGACTCGATTCTGTTGGGTGGCAAGTTCCAAACTTCCGCTTCTTTTAACTGCAATTTAATTAGCTGAGCGTAGTAATCAATAACGATGGCAGATCTCTTCAATATAGCCTGTAATGCTGCCTCTTCTGTTGGTAATCCCTGGGGATTTTCTCGTGCGAAAGATTCAATTTCTGAAATCAGGATTTTCGCCTGATTGATTTGCTGGACAAACCGATCGTGCTCGTATTGCAGCCACAGCGTGTTTCCCAAAACGGCCGGCAATCTCGCTGCGTGCGATCGGGCTTCAAATACGGTATTTTGCAAATTTTGCAGCAGTTGCTGCTGTTGCCCAGCAACATTTACCTGAATTAAAGCTTGCTTGCGAAAGTAGTCTCCGACTTTCAGTCCCGTACCCGTGCCAAAAATCGCTATGCCAATCGCTAAAGCATAGCCATAGCTAATTTTTTGACCGATCCGCAAATGATTGAATCGTTCCCTCAGCCAATTTAAATTAATAAATGAATGCGGGAGCAAGTTTTTTTTAAGATAGCAATTTGACTCTACTTTACTATCTTGGCGCTGAGTGTGGGTAAATAATAACATTTAAAGTTCCTCCCAAAATAATCAGGAGTTGTTGACATCCTGCACAATTTTTTGTAAGTTTGAAAAACAGCCAAAACCGAAATTTATGGGTGTATCATTTAACCTGGGTTAAAACTTATAATATTTCGGCTCTTACTCCTGAAAAAATGCGATCGGGAGATCCGACAGTTTTTTTGGCTTTTAACTTTTGGCGTAATTTTGGGGCGGACAGTCGGTTGCGTACAAAATATTGAAACTATTTTTTGTCTTAAGTCCACCAGATAAATGCTGTTTTCGCTGCTAGCAGACGCAATTTAGCCGATCCCTTCTTAATTATCTCTGTTATTATGCGAGAATGTTTGTGATCTGTATCAACAATCTATGTGATTTTACGCAGATTTACAAAACTTATAATAACTGCGATTAGTATTTTTACTCAGTTGGGGACACAAGGTCCAACTACGGGTTCTCCCCGTTTTTCTTTTTCTGCCAGTTCTAGGTTTAATTCCAGCAGTTTTGCTAAGATATCGTCGCTGTCAGTAAATCCGTAAGCTGCATTACATTGGCGATCGAGCGCTTCATGGAGTTTATAAAGTTGGCTGGTTGGTTCTGCAAAAAACTTGTTGTAAAGCTGAGTAATTCCCCACTGTTTTGATGACATTTGTTGAGTGCGGTATTCGTGAAGTTCGACAGCAGTTGCGCGAATTTGCTCTACTAATTGCTTCGCTACTGTCTGGGGAAATGGGAAAGTTTCAAAACAGGTATTGTGGGTGTAAGCGATATCTGCTTTGAGAGTTGATTTTTGAGCGTGCATCCAAGTCCGGTGTACTTGAGATGAGAGAATGCCAAACACATAAAAATCATCAGAGGCAACAACTACTGATTTGTCTCCCGGCAGCCAGCTAACGGGGGCGGGAATGAAGACAGCCCATTTTGAAACTCTCGGCACAGTAAAGTAGTGAGATAACGGTGCGATCGCCTTTCTCATTGCAGGTCGCTTTTCCCCATATTTCCACCAATTAAGTTTAGTTGATTCTCTCCGATTATCATCCCGTTCAGGCTTTACATTAGCTTTCACGTATTCAAAAGGTAGCAGGTATTCACTCGCGTCTTCAATGTTCATATCATTAAAGTCAATAATCCAGCGTTCCGGCGTACCGTTAGGATTTTTTGCTAAATTTGCACCCATTGAAAATAGTTTAAGAACCTCTTGATTTTTAGCATCTGCTTTCACCCAATTCTCAACTTGTTGGTGAGTAACAATAAATCCTTTTCCAACCGGGATTACACCTTGAAAGCATCTGTTTGAATTAGCTAACAATTTCGCAGCTTGAGAAACATCAATCGTAGCTTGCAGCGAAGAATTAATATTTAAAACTGGGCGACCATCTAAATTGTAACGTTTCGGCTCTGACTTGCTCCAATTAACAATACTTACATGAACTTTAGCTTCACCCGACCAAGGTTGAGTAGAAATAGCATCATAAATATAACCGCCATTTTGAGCAATATAATCTAAACCAGCAGCGCGGTTTTTCCCTTGACTGATTGAATTAGTAGCCACCAAACCAGCCCGGCCATTAGTGCCTAAATTATTATGAGCAATCCGAAACCAATAAGAGCAAAAATCCACAGAATCTTTGACATCTGAAAACCGTTCAAATACGCAGTCAATATATTTGTCATTCAGTGTCATTCTCATATGCTTTCCCCCTAAAAATGGCGGATTTCCGATAATCGCGTCCGCCTTCACCCACTCAGTAAACAAAGCATCAGCACAGACAATATTTTGATCCAAAGTATCCAAAGGCAAAGAAGGTTCTTGCAATCCCAAATTATCAATCGCCACCTTGCGGCCAATCATCAGCGTCACCCGCGCCAACTCAACCGCAAACGAGTTAATATCCATACCATAAAATTGCTGCGGCGTCACTACTGAAAGGTAAACTTTTGAACCTTCACAGTCATTTAACTTATCTAACAATAACTTTTCAATCTGCTTGAGTTCCTGATATGCCACATAGAGAAAATTTCCCGAACCGCAGGCGGGATCTAGTACCCGATATCTACCTATTTCCTGGTGCAGTTTTTGCAGTTCATTAACTGTAGTTGCAGCTTGAATCCGTTCCTCCCAGTAATAAGTAATCGTTGGTAAAACAATCCGCCGAATGTCTCCCTCAGAGGTGAAGTGAATGCCATGTGCGTGTCGCTGTTTTTTATCATTCTTCAACGCCCCCTCAAAGATATTGCCGAAAATAGAAGGGCGTACTTTACTCCAATTTTGTTCGGCACAAACTTCTAATATTTTTAACTCTCCCGGTTGCAATTCTATGGGGTGAATCTCTGAAAATAAGCCGCCATTAAAATATTCCACACCTTTATAACGTCCCGATGGCGTGACTCCATCCTGGTTCATTGCTTGAAATAAGCTGCCTAAAACATCGTAGGTACTTGCCCCTTCCAGACAATCTTTGACGCAGCGAGTAAAGAGTCCTAGTGGCAAAAGTCCCCTATCTTCCGCAAACATTGCTAACACGCACTGCAACACAAATCGCTGGGCTTGAAGCTCATTAAATTTAGGAGATTTGCGCTCTTTTTCGCGCTCAATTAGCATTTCCAGCAACATCCCCATCCTGCTAGCAGCTTTTTCTGTAATCTCGACTTGATTATTTTTAAATATCGGGCGACGGACGACAGATTCCATAAAGGCAAAAGCGGGCGATCGCGCTGGCAATTGCTTTAATGCTATAATGTCTAAAGGTTCATCAGGCTGAAGGTCAAAATCGTAAATGTGAAATTCATCAAAATTGCACATCATCACGTAGCGAGGGCGATCGTCTTTTTTTAGGCGCAGATAATACCGCTCAGTTTGGGCGCGATACTCTCTTTTAGTTAAGTCTTCTCCCCGCTTTTTCATTTCAATCAAAACGTGCTTTTTCCATACCAAATCAGCAAATCCCATTTGACCTTTCTTGCTAGCTTTTTCGATGCGTTGTTCATAGGTTGCGCCTGCTTCTAATGTCCCCTCGTGACCGAATGCCTGAAAAAAGCGGTCTAAAAATACCTGTGCTTGTCCTTTTTCATCGCCTGTAATGTTTTGTTGGCAGTAGGCGACGAATTTGTGGAGGCTTTCGGGGGTGGCTGGCATGGGAGGATAGTTTTAAAGGCCTGATTAATTAGTATAATCTGCTATCTTGTATTATTGTTATCTTTTGTCATAGCCCGCCAGGGAATAAATTCCCTGTCTAGATAGCTTAAGTCCTCTGAAGAGGACTGAAAAGAATATTTTATATTTTTTAATTAAACCATTAAAAAAATCTGTTATGCTATTTATTTAGTCCTCTTTCAGAGGACTTGAGCTGTGAGCCAGGGAATTAATTCCCTGGCGGAATGTTGGGTAGCGGGTAGTAATACTATATTTTTTATAATGTCTATTCTTGAACTCTAAAAATCTGTGATTCAAAACTCGACTGAACAAGCTGCAAATAAGATAAATGGATGGCACGGCAAGCTCAATATAGTCTACGCCAACCGTGACGGCGCAACTCAAATCATTCACAATCAAATGCAAGCGCCCCTAAAGGTGCAGCGTCCGTTTTATCCAGAGGGTAAAGAGGTTTGTCACAGCGTCATCTTGCACACGGCTGGGGGAGTTGTTGGGGGCGATCGACTTTCCAGCCATTTTCACCTCCAACCCAACGCCAAAGCCTTGATTACCAGCGCCGCTGCTAGTAAAATCTATCGTAGCAGCGGACTAGAATCACAACAAAATATCGACATCAAACTAGAAGCCGGTGCTAATTTAGAATGGCTGCCACAGGAAACAATAGTTTTTGACGGCGCAATATATCGGCAAAATTTTCGGGTAGAATTAGCACCGCAAGCGAGCATTATGCTGTGGGAAATTACCAGATTTGGACGCACTGCTAGGGGCGAAAAATTCTTGTCTGGAGAATGGCAATCGCATACCGAAGTCTGGCAACAAAACAGCCCTTTATGGATTGACAGACAATTGCTCAAAGGTGGAGAAAAAATGCTCGAAAGTCCTCACGGCCTCGCAGGAAAACCCGTAGTCGCCACCCTCGCTTGGGTAGGCGAACCCGTCACCAAAGAACTCGTGGAAAAAGTGCGAAATTTGCCATCTGAGGCAACAATTTATCCGGGTAATTCCACCGGCGTGACTCGTATTCCTAACGGTTTGCTGTGCCGATATCGCGGTTCATCCACCACCGAAGCTAGAGACTGGTTTGTCAGCATTTGGCACTTGCTGCGCTTATCTTTTTCAGAACGCCCTTGCTGTTTGCCCAGAGTTTGGATAAAATAGGATGATATTTGAGTTTCAATGTATAGTTGCCCTCCTAACTAGATTATTCATCTCTCTCTTCTCTGACTCAGCGCCCTCTGCGCCCTTTGCGGTTAAATCATTCACCAACAACCGTAAAAGATATCATAATCAAATAATGCGATCGCCCTTACCAGAATAAAAATGCAACTCACCCCCCAAGAAAAAGACAAACTGCTGATTTTCACCGCCGCCCTGGTAGCAGAGCGCCGGAAACAAAGAGGCTTAAAATTAAACTATCCAGAAGCACTAGCCTACATTTCCGCCGCGATTTTAGAAGGAGCTAGAGACGGCCTCACCGTCGCAGATTTAATGAGCTACGGGACAACTCTCCTGACGCGGGAAGATGTCATGGAAGGCATACCGGAAATGGTGCACGAAGTACAGGTTGAGGCGACTTTTCCCGACGGTACTAAGTTGGTTACAGTCCACGATCCGATTCGTTAAATATTCCACCGCAACAACTCGCAGGAGATAGATATGATTCCGGGAGAAATGATGGTTTTAGCAGGCGAAATTGAATTAAATGCAGGGCGTGAAACAGTGCGCTTGCTGGTAGGAAATACGGGAGACAGACCGATTCAAATCGGTTCCCACTATCACTTTTATGAAGCGAACGAAGCCTTGGCATTTAATCGAGAACAAGCAAAAGGAATGCGGCTGGATATCCCCGCAGGTACAGCAGTCCGATTTGAACCCGGAGATGAAAGGGAAGTGCAATTAGTAGCGTTTGTCGGCAGTCGTGAAGTCTACGGCTTTAATGGGAAAGTGAACGGTAAGTTAGATGGGTGAGACTTGTTTGCCGAGCTTAAAAAGAATAATTAGTAGGATTATAATTCGATATGTCAGATCAAATTAGATTGTGGGAAATATCAAAGGATAAATTGAATGAAATTACAGAATCTAAGTTAGACTTAGAATCGCGTTTGGAAACCTGGTTAGATAATGATATTTCAATCCTAGCAGACGATCTCTTGGTAATTGGTCGGCAAGTGATTACTGATTATGGTGGAAAGCTTGACCTTTTATGTATAGATAGGAACGGAGATTTAGTCATTGTTGAGTTAAAGAAGGACAAAACATCAAGAGAAGTAACAGCACAAGCCTTGGATTACGCCTCATGGGTTAAGGATTTGTCAAAGGAGAGATTGACAGAAATTGCCAATGCTTATTTACTAACTAAAAATGGCAGTAACTTAGAAGATGCTTTTTGTGATAAATTTAGCTCAGAATTCCCTAATATTTTGAATTATCAGCACAACATTATAGTTGTAGCTGCACAGATAGATAGTAATTCTGAAAGAATTATTAAATACTTGTCAGAAACTTATGGTGTGAGGATCAATGTCGCAACATTCCAGTATTTCCGTGACTCAAGCGGTAGAGAGTTACTAGCAAGAAAAATGTTGATTGAGGCTGAAATAAAACCTGTAAATATATCCCAAAAAACTCCCAACTTGACCCTAGAACAATTATCTGAAATGGCAGATGACAAGGAAGTTGGAAAAGTTTATAGACTACTTTATGACGAAGTTGTACCAGATATATTTTGGATAAATACAACAACAAAAGGTCTGGCATTGAGAGAAAGATGTCGGAATGGCAAACTTATCTTAAATCTTTTGTTAACTGAAAGCACGCCTAGGGATGGTCTAAAAGTTAAGGTATACATAGATAGAATTTCCAACTATTTAAACATTGATGCAGAAGAGTTTGCTGATTTGTTACCTAACTATCAAGAAATAGAACAAGATGATTCCTTTGGTTTAATTGCTGAAGGATTCTTTAAAACAGAAGAACAGGTTAAGCAGTTTGTGGCAAAATTAAATCAAGTAAGGAGCTAATTAATATGAGTTACAGAATGGATCGTCGCGCCTACGCGGAAACCTTCGGGCCGACAACGGGCGATCGCGTGCGTTTAGCCGATACAGAATTATTCATAGAAGTTGAAAAAGATTTCACAACCTACGGGGATGAAGTTAAATTTGGCGGCGGCAAAGTCATTCGCGATGGTATGGGACAGTCGCCTATTTCTAATGCTGACGGTGCTGTTGACACGGTAATTACTAATGCTTTAATATTGGATTGGTGGGGAATTGTTAAAGCAGATGTCGGGATTAAAGACGGCAAAATTTACAAAATTGGTAAAGCCGGAAATCCTTATATTCAAGATAGAGTAGATATTATTATCGGGCCGGGTACAGAAGTTATTGCTGGTGAAGGAATGATTCTCACGGCTGGGGGAATTGACTCTCACATTCACTTTATTTGCCCGCAACAAATAGAAGTGGCGATCGCCTCTGGAATCACCACGATGATAGGAGGAGGCACTGGCCCGGCAACGGGTACAAACGCCACAACTTGCACTCCCGGCCCTTGGCATATGTACCGAATGCTGCAAGCAGCCGACGCTTTTCCGGTGAATTTGGGATTTTTAGGTAAAGGAAATAGCAGCCAACCTCAAGGATTAGTCGAACAAATATTCGCCGGTGCAATGGGTTTGAAACTCCACGAAGATTGGGGAACTACGCCATCGACGATCGACAATTGTTTGAGTGTAGCTGACGAGTACGACGTGCAAGTTGCAATTCACACCGACACTCTCAATGAAGCGGGATTTGTGGAAGCGACAATTGCCGCTTTTAAAAATCGGGCAATCCACACTTACCACACCGAAGGTGCAGGCGGCGGACACGCACCGGATATTATTAAAGTCTGCGGCCAAGCTAATGTTTTGCCTTCGTCTACTAACCCGACTCGCCCTTACACTGTCAATACTTTGGAAGAACATTTAGATATGTTGATGGTTTGTCACCATTTAGATCGGGGGATTCCTGAAGATGTGGCTTTTGCTGAGTCGAGAATTAGAAGGGAAACTATTGCTGCTGAGGATATTTTGCACGATTTAGGTGCGTTTAGTATGATTTCTTCTGACTCGCAGGCGATGGGAAGGGTTGGGGAAGTGATTATTCGGACTTGGCAAACGGCGCATAAAATGAAGGTGCAAAGGGGGATTTTGAACGGGCAAGATGCCCGTTCCACAGGGAATTTGGACGGGCAAGATGCCGGTTCCACAGGGGGAGAAAATGACAATTTTCGGGCGAAGCGGTACATTGCGAAATATACAATTAATCCGGCGATTACTCACGGAATTAGTCAGTATGTCGGTTCGGTGGAAGAGGGTAAGTTGGCGGATTTGTGTTTGTGGCGGCCGGCGTTTTTTGGGGTGAAACCAGAGTTGATAATTAAAGGAGGGGCGATCGCCTACGGGCAGATGGGAGATGCTAATGCCAGCATTCCGACGCCGCAGCCGGTGCATATGCGGCCGATGTTTGGCAGTTTTGGGGGGGCTATTGGGGCGACTTGTTTGACGTTTGTAAGTCAGGTGGCGCGCGATCGAGATATTGCCGCACAGCTCGGTTTGCAAAAGCCCACTGTAGCAGTTTCGGGCACGCGGCAAATTAGTAAAAGAGATATGAAACTCAACGATTATTTGCCACAGATGGAAGTCGATCCAGAAACCTATGAAGTGAGGGCGGATGGGGAATTGTTAACTTGCGAACCGGCAACAGTTTTGCCAATGGCGCAGCGATATTTTCTGTTTTAACTGATATCTTGCACCATTGTCAGCAACAGGCAAGATGCCTGTTCCACAAAATATAAATTTTCTTGTGGAACAGGCATCTTGCCTGTTCATAAAAGGCTAATTGACAATGGTGCAATATCTCTGTTTTAACCGATTATACAATCATGTAGGGGCGGGTTTTACAAACAATATTTGCCAAAAATAGACAATCTCAAAAACCCGCCCCCACCCAACGGTAAATCTTCGTCTTACTTCATTCGGGAGTTGATTTCGTGTTAGAAAAATTGAGCGATCGCACTATCAAACCCTGGCACAAAAACCAAAAAAAAAGTGCAATATTAATCCCGCTCAACAGCTTCGGTATTCCCTCCAGCAAGCTCGAAACAATCTCGTTTTTTAACGGCAGCGCTTCTGCAAAAAAGGCAACAAATAACCAACCAACGCCACTCAGCAGTAAAGCATAGGGAGTCGAGCGAATTTGTCTCCGAAAAGCTAATCCGTATGAAATTGCCAGCACGGCGTAAAATATGACAATTGTCACTTTCGGAAAACCCGCACGTCCCAGATGAACGTGGGTGCGAAAAACTTCATTGAACAAAAAGCACTGACGGGGTTGTCACCCCGTCAACCCAAAACGCTCTAATTTAATCACGACTCTCCTGGATTTGTGGTGGAAACAGTAGTGTGAGCGTGTCGCTAACGCAGCTAAGATGCCGCCACCACGGGAAGTTTTATTTTTATTTATTATCACCTAAAACTTAGGAGAGTCTTAATCAGTTGGTAAACTCAATTTTAATACCTGTCCAACAGATACCTCGTGCTTGTGCGTCGCTACTACCACCGCACCTCCTAATCGCGGATCGTAACATCCCACCCAAGCCGCAGGATGACATTCGTGCACTAAATACCCGTACAGCCAAATTGCTCCTCTACCTTCAATGACAATTCCTTGACTCAATTGAACGTCTGGAGGAAGTTTCAAACCTTGTAAATCATCGGGTGTGATGATACCGTCTTGAGTTGTAATTCGCAAGCGCAAATGTTGGTAAGCTAAACCGTCTTGAGTTTGATGGGGGATTATTTTTAATTCAATAGGATTCATTGGATGCACAAATGTTGAATGCTGCGATAAAATCATATACCTTTTAGGGTAAATTGGGAATCCGATCGCCAACTTTGAGTCCCAATTGGGCCGCCCTTCCGCCTCTGAGTTCAATAACTCCGTCAACGGGAACATCCGGGCCGTAGTTGGGGCAGGTGTCGCTAAAACACGGCGGTACGTTAGGAATTATCGCCTGCACGACGCCTTCGCGCAGAAAAATCATATCGAGTTCGATCGACACGTTTCTCATCCAGAAACGCACGTTTCGCGCGGGGGCGATCGGGAAAAACATTCCCCTGTCATCGGGCAATTCTGTGCGAAACATTAAGCCAATTGCTTGTTCTTCGGGAGTTTTTGCCACTTCTAGTCCCAGGGGGCGATCGCCCACAATAGTATTCACAGAAACTGGCAAAAGTTGACCCATATCTATCCCGCTAAACAGCGATATAAAGTTGGTTTCTGTCAGATTAGGGTTTCCCAAAATTACTCCTAAATAATTACCAGAATTTTTATCTTTCATCACAGTTTGGTTATCCGCAAGAGAAATATCTAAATCGCTAAACTTCATGCCTTCTGTCAAGACAATTTTATCATTTCCGTTGGCAAAATCTGTAATTATATCGGCTTCAGTAATAGTAGATGCGGCGGAGGTTCTTTCAATCACAAATAAATCATCCCCCGCGCCTCCTGTTAAGATATCCCCGCCTTCGCCGCCTATTAGCAAATCGTTACCCCGATCGCCAAAAATCCAATCGGAGTCTTGTCCTCCATAGATTGTATCGCTTCCCTGACCGCCAGACAGCGTATCAGCGCCTTCATTTCCTGCTAGCAAATCATTGTCCCGATCGCCAAAAATTCGGTCGTTTCCGCCCAAACCTTGAATAGTATCATTACCTGCAAATCCTCTAATCGTATCGTTGCTGAGAGTTCCCAGGAGAAAATCGAAGCCGAAACTACCGTCGATGTTAACCATTTTGCGTTTAATGATGCGTTTAATAAAATGAAGATTTGGCGATCGGCATCCGCCAACCGGTACCAAAAGCTCGATCGCTAATTTTCAAACCCGGGGCTGCTTGTCGCCGTTTAAACTCCGCTTGCCTCACTAATTTTACTACACGTTTAACCACCGCTTCATCGTGTCCTGCAGCGACAATTTGTTGGGCAGATTCGTGATATTCTATCAACCGCTGCAAGATGTCATCCAAAACATCGTAATCCGGCAAAGAATCTTGGTCAATTTGCCCCGGTTTCAGTTCAGCACTCGGCGCTTTACTAATAATATTAACCGGAATAATTTCTTGTCTCTGGGGCGGGCACGGGGGTGGGTATGGAGAGGGCGGGCACGGGGGCACCGCCCCTACATATCCGCCAGAATTCAGCCACCGACAAAGCGAATAAACGCGAGTTTTCGGGACATCAGAAATCACCGCCAATCCCCCATTCATATCGCCGTAGAGAGTGCAGTAACCCACCGCCATTTCCGACTTATTACCAGTCGAAAGCAGCAAATGTCCGAACTTATTAGAAATTGCCATCAACAGATTGCCTCGAATCCGCGATTGAATATTTTCCTCAGCAATCCCGAAAGTTGTGTTGACAAACAAATCGGCGAGAGTGCGATCGTAAGTTTTCATCAAATCGCCGATCGGCAATAGTTCGATCGCGATCCCCAGATTTCGGGCTAATTCCAAAGCATCATTAACCGAATGATCTGAACTATAAGGAGAAGGCATCAGCACCCCTAGAACATTTTCGGGCCCGATCGCGCAACTGGCGATCGTCGCCACCAAAGCCGAATCTATCCCGCCACTCAAACCAAGTACAACCTTAGAAAAACCGCACTTGCTGACATAATCTCGTACTCCCAAAACCAAAGCAGCCCAAATTTCGGCATCTCCCTCGGCAGGATGAAAACTTAAATCAGTTGTGGATCGGGCATCTTCCCCGATCCCGCCGCTGCCAACTAAATCTTGTTTAGCTGCGTCATATTCCAGCACCGCAAAATCCGTTTCAAAAGAAGCTAATACCTGAATCAAATCACCCTTTCGATTCAGAGCAAAACTGCTGCCGTCAAAAATAATATCATCATTTCCCCCTACCTGATTAGCGTAAACAATCGGTATCTCGCAGCGGATGACGCTGTGCTGCAACATCGCCGATCGCACTCCCCGCTTCCCCGCAGAATAAGGCGATGCCGACAAATTCACCACTAAATCTACACCCAATTTTGCCAAATCGGAAACAGGATCGCCTGCGTAACTGCGTTTACCCCAAAACTCCTCATTGTTCCACAAATCTTCACAAATTGTCACGCCGATTTTGAGTTCGCCAATAGAAAAGTAATTGCTGTTTTCTCCCGGTTCAAAATATCTATCTTCATCAAATACATCATAAGTAGGCAACAAGCGTTTATGAAAAACTTGTTTGACGGCGCCATTTTGCAACAAAACAGCGCTATTAAACAATGATTTTCCGCCGAGTTTAACAGCATTAGCATTAGGTAAGGCAGTGCCGGCTATGACTGCCAACTCCGGTGGCAAAGCTTGCGCCAGTTGCTCCAACTGTACACCTGCATCTGCAATGAAACTCGGATTGATTAACAAATCGCGCGGCGGATAACCGATCAGGGAAAGCTCCGGTGTTAGCAATAAGTTTGCGCCCTCAACCTCAGCTTTTTTCGCTGCCTCCAGAATTAGGTTGGAGTTGCCAAAGATATCACCAATCGTAGGGTTGAGTTGTGCGATCGCAATTTTCATATCACCAAATCACCTCATAAATATTGCTAACAGTCCGCCCGCGCGGACTCACTTTCCTATAGTTCTAGATTTGAATGTATAGAAACCTTACTCTGATTTGAAATGTTTCAACTCTTCCTCAATATAATAATTTACCAAATCCCGGTAAATATTTTCAACCACATCAGGATTCAAACCTGATTCTAAAGCCCACTCGCGCCGCTGCTGTAACATAGCATGAAAGCGATCGGGCGCTTTAACGCCAGCTTCACTCGTTTTGAACCTTGCTGCCGCGACGACGTATTTAAATCTCTTGCTCAAAGCATCGATCACTTCTCGATCGATGATATCAATTTCCTCCCGAACTTCGTGAATATTAGCGCATTCATCAGGGTCTTTCATAGTCTACACTCCTTAATAGCTTCTATTCTAATGTTACTAAATTGATCCCCAAATGTCATCCAAGGAACAGCTAGATAAACACCAACGGCTTATTTTTGAAAGGAGCAAAAGCGGCGGCATCAAAGCGGTACAAACTAGCAGGGCGGCCAGCCCTGCGCGAAACCTTAACACCGGTATCGCACAAAAAACCCAATTTCAACAATCGAGCTCTAAAATTAGAATAATCAGAAAAACTTTCCCCCAAAATAGTTGTATAAAGTTGATACAAATCGCTCAAAGTAAAAAGTTCCGGCAAAACTTCAAAAGCTACCGGGCTGTATTCAAGTTTGTTACGCAGTCGCCGATATCCGTATTCGAGAATTTGAGTGTGATCAAAGGCCAGCTTTGGAACTTGTTGCACGGGATACCAAGCAATGCCGCCGACACGGTGCCCGACACCCGCGACTACACTCCCAGCAATTAACTCAGCTTCCTCAAAGCGAACCAAAGCAAAATAACTAACCGAAAGATAACGATCGCCCCTGGTAAATTCCCGAGGATCGCGCCCTAGTTCTCCGAAAGTATACAATTGCTCCAGATACAAATTTTTTACCCGAATTTTCTCAGACAAAATTCGGTAAGCCGCATTTTCAAGAGACTCGCCCTGACGCACCAAAGTACCGGGAAGACTCCAAGAATCGATAAACGGTTCGTCTTGCCGCATTACCAACAGCACCAACAAGCGGTTCTGCACGGTATCGACGGAAAAAATAACATTATCTACTCCTACTTTAAAGTCAGCTAATGAGCAACCCTCGCTCTTTTTTGTGCCTCTTGCCATGCGTACAAATGCTCCCTATGGATGTAATCTTCGATGGTCGGAGTCAGAGCTTCCGTGTCTCCTGTTTCGCGATAGGAAGTAGAAGAAACATTGGGAGCACTCAAAGATGCGATCGCCACGTCTGCACCCATGCGCCTCAACTGCCACAAATCTAATTGCTCTGACGGATAACCGGGTCGTGGTACTATCAGCAACTCCACTTGTTTTAACAATTGTTCAAATTTGTACCAGCGAGACAATTGCCCCACCAAGTCCGAACCTATTACCAGCGTCAAATCTGCATTCGGCCACAGCAATCTTGCTTGTTCCACAGTTTCCACCGTCCTCGGACTGCTGAGTTCTGGATGCAAGCAAAGATTGTGTCTGGGGGAATTAATTTCTTGAATCATTAACAGCAGCATTGCCGATCGGTGTTCTAGAGAAGTCTGGTGCGACTTAAAAGGATTGTCCGACGCCCAAACTGCTACCCAATCAAAATGTTGGGAAAGCCAATTCAGGATAGTTTTGTGTCCGGCTGTGGGCGGATCGGCACTGGTTCCAAAAAGAGCAATCTTCTGCATAGGGAATCGGTAATTGGTAATTGGGAATTGTTGACTGTTGACTGTTGACTGTTAAATGTTGACTACTGACTACTGACTACTGACTCTTTTTCGTTTTTTGGGTGAGACTCTGCAAATCTGTAGAAATTTCCACTGAGGGCGAAATCGGGTTGTCAAGTTGGCGAGTTTCGGGTCGAAGACTGGCGACAGAAGCAGCAGTGCGTTTGGCGATCTCCTCCAAACTTTCCGGGTTCTGGACTCGTTTGCCATCCTTGACAACCAACTCCATTAATGGTAGGTAAGAATCGCAATTGTGAATAGTTTCTCCCGACAATCCCAAACAATCTCCGAGAATTTGCCCATTTTCAATATGTCTAAAAATTTGCTTTCTTCCTGGATATGTTACCTTGTCGCTTGCCTCTTTCATCACCGGAATTCCGTCAATTTCCACCAACTTATAAACACCGTTGACAGGGGAACCGCTGACCAACTTGGTTCCCAAACCGTAACCGTCAATGCAAGCGCCGCTGCTTTTTAATTTAGCAATTTCTCGATCGTCCAAATCGCCGCTAGCAAAAATTGGAACGCCCGGAAGGATCGATCGAACTTCCCGAGACAGCACCGCCAAATCGCCGGAATCCAGCCGCACGCCTTCCAACTGCATTTCACCACTGTTTACTTGATCGGCCAACATCCGCGCCGCCGCCACAGTATCATAAGTATCGATCAGCAGCGGCGCCCCCGGAAAATAGCGGTGAAAAGCTGCAAACGCCTGATTCTCGCTACCTTCGAGGGCAGCCACAGCCATTACCAAAGCATGGGCGATCGTACCGACAGGTTTGCGGCCCAACTTCAAAGCAGCCAAAACATTAGAAGTTCCGTCAAACCCCGCAGCCAGAGCCGCCCTAGCCGCCCACACAGCAGCTTGAGGCCCAAAAGCCCTGCGCGTCCCGAATTCCAGCAACTTAGCCTCCGGGCCAGCCACATCGCGCAGCCGCGCTGCCCGCGTCGCAATCAAAGTTTGATAATTTATGGCATTCAATAAATAAGTTTCCACTAACTGAGCCTGCCACAGAGGAGCTTCAATTCGCAGCAGAGGCTCGTTGGCAAACACCGCAGTCCCCTCGGACACCGCCCAAACATCGCCAGTAAAACGGGCTGTGGCGAGTAAAGTCCAAAATCGCTCCGGGGCACCGGCAAAAATTCCAGTGGACTGCAAAGCCTGAATTTGCGTCGGCGAAAACCGAAATTTTTCCAAATAATCGATAACTTGAGCCAAACCCATCGCGATCGCGTAGCCAAAACCCTCTGGCAGCCTGCGCGCGAATAATTCAAAACTCGCGGCCCGCCCGTCGAGCCCTTCCCCGACGTAACAAGCGGCCATCGTTAGCTGGTAGAGATCGGTCAAAAGGCTGTAATCTGCTGAAGAAACCGTCAGTTCCCGGTCTTCTAAGATTTCTTCAAAACCTGTGAGCTGCAGGCTTTCTGTCGCAGTTTCCATAAGAAAAACCCCGGACAAACTTCTTTTTCTTAATTATAGTGACAAACACCATATCTTTTTGTAAATATTTGATGAAGATTGCAGATATTTGTCGAAAAAATTCGCTGATTATGCCCTTTAATAGCGGATTTTGGTTGATTTGTACATTAAAATTATGGTAAAATCCATATAAATACTTAATTTAACAAACTCAGGAATTAAGCATAAAAACTCAAGCGTTCCGGGTTTTTTGCGAAAATATTTCGTTGCAGCCTTTGAATAGAGTTAGAAAACTCGGTTTCTGAGCGTCGAAGGGCGATCGCGACTGCTTGAGTTGAGCCAGGAAAAATCTATCAGCAAAAGGTCGATCGTCCAAAAATGTGTAATGTCTCAAACCTTCAGCTTGCTTCATTGTTGCAGACCAATAAGTAATTCAAATAAATATTGCTAAACTCATCCACAGCCCAAAAATCCGAGTAATATTAAAAGTATCAGAACCCAGACAAGAGAGGCAGATTCTATGAATCTTTCTAAATCTTTGGCAAACGCGATGCGTTACGTTTCGGAAGCAGCGGTGCGGATTTTTAGCCCCAGCGATGACAACTATCCAAATAGTGGAGTTCAACCTTTTGAGGGTAAGCTCTCCAAAAGTTCTAAGTCGAGAGAATGAACAGCCATTCCGGCAGTTTCTCGTGAGTTCGGCACCGGCATTCAGTTTAACAGTCAACAGTTAACAATTAATTGTTGACTGTTAACTTTGGACTTTTGACTTTGACTGTTAATAGTAATTGTAGGTGGGGTTTCCCTTCCTTCTACCCAACATACAATTACCAATCACCAATTACACTAAACTTCCCAAATTGACAAAAAGCATATTCAGTGTAGTAAGCTTTTGAAACAAAGATTTTTGCCCCTGTTTTACTGCGTATAAGTTAGAGAAATACCAAGCAAAACGAGAACCTTTTGTTGCACTAGGGTTGGTTCAGTAACCTGATCAAAAATCAAACTATATAGCAATCCTTGCAGGAATCATAATTTTTTACCCCACCCCAACCCTCCCCGATCCCGCGGGGAGAAAGTAAGAAATTCACAAATGATGCGAGCGAGGATTGCTATAGGAGATATACTTGCAGAGGGAGGCATTAGAAATCCCATTTGAGCAGATTGCTTGAGAGATGATTTCTTGAGGGATTTATCATTTTTTTATACCTGAACAAAAAGTATTAGCTTTAGACCCAGTTGAGTATTTTGCTGAACCCAAAAATCGGGATTGAGGAATAGTCAAGCGATCGCAAAAACCTCAAATATCGGTAATTGCTTTTCCTTTTCCTCCTAATCAACGAAGTTCTGAACAGTTTTTCTTCCAACCTCCTTGAACTAAAATGTTGCACCATTCTCAATTAGCTGTAGGGGCGGGTTCGCGAGTAGCCTTAAAGGTTGCAGACAGGTAAAATAGACCCGCCCTCCCTTATCTTTATTGACATTGTTGCAAGATCTTAGTTGAACAAATGGCACCATATTTTAAGTTGCTACTTCGATACCTAAGAGTAATTCTACCCATAGACAAAAGTGTTTTTAGCTTAACTGGTTACAATGTGTAGACACTGGCTGCGGGCGATACCTAGCCGAAAGTTCGGGTCATTCCCCCGTCTGAAGACTGGCTATAAGCTGGTCTTTTTGTTAGCTGAAAACTCTACTGTTAGTTAGGTCTTACGAGGGTTAATTGTCGTAAAGTGATTTTACAGGCAAGCTGCAAACAGGAGTGAGAACATTCAAGTAATTTCACGGAAGCTTTGAACGTTTGTTGGGAAATTGTTTGTGCCTCAATTAACTTGCAAGGAATTTCCCCTTCAAATACACCCCTGCTGACAGCCGCGATCGCACTTTATGAAAGGAGTAGCTGATGCAGGCAAAACAAAACAAACTTTTCACTACCGAAGCGATCGATCGCTTATCTTCACCGGAACGCCTCGACCAAATGATGCAGGTGGTCAGTCCTCGATCGTGGCTGCCGCTAACTGCTATTGGCTGTTTGGTGGCTGCTGCGGGCGTTTGGAGCGCGATCGGGCGAATTCCGCTGACTGTTTCCGGTCAAGGCGTGTTGCTTCTGCCCCGCCGAGTCGTGCAATTTCAAGCTGCTAGTTCCGGTCAATTGGTAAAGCTCAATATCAAGCCGGGAGATGCAGTGAAACGCGGTCAGGAAATCGGCAGAATTGATAAACTAGACCTCAAGCAGCAGCTAGAGCAAGAAAAAGCGAAATTAGCTGAACTGCAAGGGCAAAAACAAGATACTAATAAGCTGCAAAAACAGCAGATTGCCCTCGAATTAAAAACCCTCGAACAGCAGCAAAAAGACCTTCAAGAAAGCTTGAATAGGGAGTCAGTTGCACCAATATTGCACCAGCAAAGTATGGCTGCATTAGAGCAAAAACGCCAAAGTTTGGAAGAAAGTTTACGCCGCGAACAAATTGCGCCGGTACTGCGGCAGCAAACTCTGACAGCATTAGCAGAAAAACGCCAAAGTTTGGAAGAAAGTTTGCGGCGGGAACAAGTTGCACCGATATTGCGGCAGCAAACTCTGGCCGCGATCGCCAAAAAACGGGACAGTCTTTTGCAGCGAAAGCAGCACATCACTTCTTTGGTGGAAACTTTACAGCAGCGCTTTGAAACTCGCCGCGTTCTTTACGAACAAGAGAGGGCGATTAGCGAGGATGTAATGCTGCAAGCGAGACAGGAATTCGCGGACTCTCAGACGCAACTGGCGGATATTGAAACGCAGTTAAAGGAACTCGACGTTCAGAAAACCAATAGCGATCGCGAATTCCTGCAAAATCTCAATAAAATTGACGACATCAAAAACAGCCGGCAGCAACTCAAGGTTGAAGCTACCAATACCGAACGGGAGTACCTGCAAAATCTCAACCGCCTTAACGAAATTAAAAACAATCTCCAAGAACTTAAAGTTCAGAAAAGTAACGCCGAACGAGATTACCTGCAAAACCTGAATAAAATTGACGAAATCAAAACTAAGATTAAAGACATGGAAACCCAAGCGGTCAAACTAGCTCAACAAGATTTAGAGAAGTCGATCGCCCAAACAAATCAAATTCAGGAAGTTAAACGCAAGATTGCCCACTTGCAGAATCAGTTGACCGCCGACAGCAAAATTACCAGCCAATACGACGGCCGCGTTTTAGAAGTTAGCGCCGTTGCAGGTCAAATGCTGAACATCGGTACAAGGATCGGGACAGTTGAATCTCAAAATGCTCGCGAAAAAATGGTCAGTCTTGTTTATTTTGCTGACAGAGACGGCAAGCAAATTAAACCGGGAATGACTGTACAAGTTACCCCTAGCGTCGTCAAGCGAGAGCGCTACGGCGGCATTGTCGGCAAAATAACGCAAGTTTCTCCTTTTCCCGTTACTAATCAAGATATGTCGGCAATTATCGGCAATGAAAATTTGGCTGACAGCATCTCGAAAAACATCGCTGGTGGCGGTGCTCCCGTGCAAGTTTTTGTGGAATTGCAGGAAGATCCGAACACTATCAGCGGTTACAAATGGTCTTCCTCGAACGGGCCTCCTCTCAAGATTTCCCCCGGTACTACTGCGCTAGTTCGGGTTCAAATCGGGCAGTTAGCGCCGATTTCTTACGTGATTCCTATTTTTCGATCTTTGACAGGAGTTTACTAACAACAGGACTGACGCATGGGTAGTCAGAAACCGGGTTTTTTACCTAATCTGCTCGCCCTCACGAAGTATTTTCGTAAAAAAACCCAGTTTCTAGGTTCCGGTGCGTCAGTCTTGTTCATTTACTAATTACCCGTTAATAAACAATGAAAATTCCCTGGATTGACAAATTTTTTACGCCGCGCAAATTAAGGCGGGTTCGTACTCCCACACTGTTACAAATGGAAGCAGTAGAATGCGGTGCTGCTGCTTTAGGAATTATTTTAAATTACTGCGAACACCCGGTACCGTTAGCTCAATTGCGGAGCGAGTGCGGCGTTTCTCGCGATGGCAGTAAAGCTTCTAATATCCTTAAAGCAGCCAGAATTTACGGCTTAGATGCTAAAGGGTTTAAAAAAACTGTTGAAGAATTGAAAATTGTACCGCCGCCTTTTATTATTTTTTGGAATTTCAATCACTTTTTGGTGGTTGAGGGGATGAAGAAAAAGCGCGTTTACCTTAACGACCCCGCATCGGGGCCGAGGACTGTTTCCCTTGAAGAATTTAAGTCTGCTTATACTGGCGTTGTTTTGACTTTTGAGCCTGGGCCTGAGTTTAAAAAGGGTGGAAAGAAACCGAGTATTGCCAGTGCTTTAGATTCCCGATTGCAAAGTTCCCGTTGGGCGATCGCATTTTGTTTAATTGCTGGTTTATTACTGACTGTTCCCCGTTTGGCTGGCGCGGCATTTACCCAAATTTTTGTAGATGAAATTCTCGTCGAAAACCGTCACGAGTGGCTGCGACCTTTAATATTGGGAATGCTGTTTGCGGCGGCCGTCCAAGGGCTGCTAGCGCGGATGCGGCTTTTCTATTTGCGGCGGCTGGCAAACAAACTTTCGATTTCGATGTCGGGACAGTTTCTCTGGCATACTTTGCGCTTGCCTGTGGGATTTTACGCGCAGCGGTTTGCAGGTGAAATTAGCAGCCGCTGCCAAGTTAATGACAAGGTTGCTGAAATTTTATCGGGGAAACTTGCTGCAACTGCGATCGACGCGGTGATGATGGTTTTCTATGCGATAATTATGGTTATGTACGACTGGGTATTGACCAGCGTTGCCGCTGTTTTTGCAGCATTAAACTTTTTGGCACTGCAATCTTTATCCCGCAGCCGCGTCGATGCTAACACCAGATTAGCTCAGGAAACAGGTAAGGTGGGCGGTGCTGCAATCGCAGGCATTCAATCTATTGAAACTGTCAAAGCTAGCGGTTTAGAATTCGATTTATTTTCTAAGTTTGCCGGGTACTATGCCAAAATGAGCAACGCCCAGCAAGAATTGGCTTTGCCCACTCAAATATTGTCAATATTACCAGCATTTTTAACGGCATTAGCCGCAACTGCTATCTTAGTTGTTGGGGGCTTGCGGGTGATGAACGGCGGTTTGAGTATCGGGATGTTAATTGCCTATCAAAGTCTCACTCAGCAATTCCTCGGACCTGTTAACAACCTGGTCAATTTTGGCGGCACATTGCAAGAATTAGAAGCCGATTTAAGCCGACTTGATGACGTTTTACAAAACCCGATCGATCCAGAAGCAGACCGCGATTCTTTTAATAGTGGAAACGACCGCGGCGCGATCGCACCAGATGCTTTTCACCTGCAAGGAAGTATTGAATTGCGGAGTGTCAGTTTTGGCTACAGCCGCTTGGAAGCGCCGCTAATTGAAAACTTGAACTTAACCGTAAAACCTGGTCAGCGGGTAGCGTTAGTGGGGGGCAGCGGTTCGGGCAAATCTACTATTGCTAAACTTGTTACCGGACTTTACGAACCAATGAATGGCGAAATTTTATTTGACGGGGTTCCCCGCAATTTGATTCCGCGTTCTATCCTAGCAAATTCGCTGGCAATGGTCGAACAAGAGCTATTTCTATTTGCCGGCACTGTTCGGGAAAATCTCACGCTTTGGGACCCGACAGTACCAGAAGCAGATTTAGTGCAAGCGTGCATTGATGCGGCAATTCACGAACTTATTTTGAATATGCCGGGAGGATACGATGCTCAACTCAATGAAGGGGGAACAAATATGAGCGGCGGACAGCGACAGCGCTTGGAAATTGCCAGGGCATTAGTGAGGAATCCAGCGGTGTTGGTGCTGGATGAAGCAACCAGTGCTCTGGATGCTGAAACTGAGTTAATTATCGATCGCAATTTGAGGCGTCGCGGTACTTCTTGTATTGTGGTTGCTCACCGCTTGAGCACGATTCGAGATTGCGATGAAATTATTATGCTTGCAGGGGGGAAAGTAGTTCAGAGAGGCACTCATGAGGAGTTGCAAAAGCTGGGAGGGCCTTATGCTCTTTTGGTTGGGAACGAACAATAAATAGCAGAAATACAGTAGCCAACCCGACATTCCGCCAGGGAATGAATTCCCTGTCTAATAGCTAAAGTCCTCTGAAGAGGACTGAAATGAGCGATGGTTTTATAGGGCTATTCAGTGTTGGCTATAGAGTCTTAGCTATTCAGTCGGTTTTAACTGAGATCTTGCACCATTCTCAATTAGCCATACTGCCAACCACTAACAGTGATGTCAAAACCCTG
>NZ_JAUBRI010000078.1:0-29142 GCF_036701795.1 Microcoleus sp. N9_A1 | reverse complement strand
TTCGTTGAATCACCCTTATTTTCGCCTGGTTTAATTGATTTTATACTACCCCCTCGTAAAAAACCTACACCTGTCAGGCTCTCCCCACGCCCGGTTGCCCCCATACCTGGGATGATTGCGTAAGTCCTCAAATACTTAAATAGAACTTACGCACGAGGGCTAAAAACCCGGTTTCGGCCTCAATCTAAACAATGTAGTTAATTAAGTAGACTCATGATAGAACATACTGATGATAATTATGGGAAAGGGCAACAACAGCCACACCCAATCCTGGCTAAAACAGCAGTTTCTCTCTCCGAATCCCTCAAACTCGAAGATATTCTCAACACTACGGTAACTGACCTCAGAAACATTCTGCAATGCGATCGCGTAATTATCTTCCAATTTGCTCCAGACTGGAGCGGAAAGGTGGTGGTAGAATCAGTTGGTTCAGAGTGGACAGCAATCTTATCCACTCAGATACACGAGCCTTGCTTTGCTGAAAGCTATATCGAACCCTTCAAACAAGGCTTATTCACCTCTAAATCGGATATTTATACTGCCGGAATTGATACTTATCACCGGGAATTCCTGCCAAATTTTCACGTTACAGCTAGCCATGTTATTCCTATCCTTAAGGGAGAAGAACTTTGGGGATTATTGATTGCCCATCAGTGTACAGAACCTCGCGAATGGCAACCATCAGAAATTGAACTCATGCGACAGCTAGCAACTCAAGCTGGAATTGCCATTCAGCAAGCTGATTTATTTGAGCGAGTACAAACGGAACTGAGGCAGCGGCAACAAGCAGAACTTGCCCTACAACAACTCAATACTGAACTCGAACAACGAGTCATAGAACGGACTGCAGAACTCACTGAAGTCAACCATAACTTGCAACAATATATCAATCAAGTTGAAGACCTCTATAATAATGCTCCCTGTGGCTATCATTCCCTAGATGCAGCAGGAACAATAATTATGATTAATGATACGGAACTGAAGTGGTTAGGCTATACCCGCGATGAAATTGTAAACCAAAAGAAATTTGTTGATTTAATGACACTTGAAAGTAAAAATATTTTTTATCAAAACTTTCCCTTATTTAAAAAACAAGGCTGGATCGAGAATTTAGAGTTTCAGATGTTGAAGAAAAACGGAGAACACATTTGGATCAACTTAAATGCTACAGCAGTTTATGATGAAGCAGGTAACTTCCTGATGAGTCGTTCTAGCGTATTTAATATCACCGAGCGCAAACGTACTGAAGAAGCATTCCGCCAATATGAACGCATCGTCTTCAATACAACAGATGGGATTGTGTTGATGGATCGCAACTATATTTATCAAATAGTCAATCAAGCTTATTTGACTTGGTGCAACAAATCTGAAAGCGAAGTTATCGGAAAATATGTTAGGAATATCCTGGATGCAGACGTGTTCGATAATATGATAAAACCTCGGTTAGACAGATGTTTGGAGGGCGAGACAATTCAGTATGAAAACTGGTTTGATTCTCCCAATTTAGTCAGGCAATTTTTGAGCGTTACTTATACGCCTTTACGTGATGCAGGCGAAAATATTGTAGGGATAATCGTTATTCTGCGCGATCTGACTAAACTTAAACAAGCCGAACAAATGCTGGAGCTTCAGGCTGTCATTACCCGCAACATGGCGGAAGGCATTTGCTTAGTAAGAACCGAGAATGCAGTAATTGTCTATGCCAATCCTAAATTTGAGCAGATGTTTGGCTATGACTTTGGCGAACTCAACGGTCAGCACGTTTCGATTCTCAACTATGGCAGCGAATCGGTCAGTCCTGAAGATGTCAATCAAGCCATTCGGTCTGCCGTTTTACAAAGGGGTGAATTTAGCTATGAAGTTCATAATGTCAAGAAAGATGGGACTCCATTTTGGTGTAGTGCCACTTGCTGCGTATTCAATCATTCCGACTATGGCGATGTTCTGGTGGCCGTTCATCAAGATATTACCGTAGCGAAGCACCTCGAAGAAGTTCGACAAGAGGCTGCAGCAGCCTTACTACAGAAATCCCGAAAGGAACATTTGCTGTGGAGGATTACTCAAGGGATTCGCCAATCTTTGGATCTGAATGCCGTTCTAAATACTGCTGTTACTGAAATCAGGCAGACATTACAAACCGATCGCACTGCCATTTACCGCTTTAATCCTGATTGGAGTGGTGATTTTGTCGTGGAGTCAGTTGGTGAGGATTGGGTACAACTGATAGGGAGCGATCTTCAAAAAAATTGTGCAGATACCTATCTGCAAGAAACTCAAGGCGGTCGATTCCGCAATCATGAAAACTTTGTTATTAATAATATTTACACAGATGAAATTCAAGCCTGTCATATCGAGCTAGTGGAACAATTCCAAGCAAAAAGTTATGCAGTTTTCCCGATATTTTTGAGAGAAAATCTCTGGGGTTTGTTAGCTATCTACCAAAATACGGCACCTCGTCAATGGCAATCGTGGGAAATAGAATTACTTGAACAGATTGCCAGCCAATTGTCGATCGCCATTCAGCAATCCAAACTCTACCGACAACTTCAGCTAGAACTGCAAGAACGTAAGCAAGCCGAAGCCACGATCCGAGAAGCCGAACGACGCTGGCGATCGCTCTTGGATAACGTGCAGTTGATTGTTGTCGGACTTAATATAGAGGGAAATGTCCATTACGTTAATCCTTTCTTCTTAAAAATTACGGGATATACTCACCCAGAAGTTATTGGAAAAAATTGGTTTGAAAACTTCTTACCCGGTTCTCTTCAAGAATCAGTTAAAATTGTTTTTTCGGAAGTTTTAGCCCATAACTATCATCCCTATTATCAAAATTTTATCTTGACCAAATCGGGTGAGGAACGATTTATTGCCTGGAACAATACCATGCTGCAAGATTTAGATGAAAACATTATTGGCACGATCAGCATTGGGGAAGATATTACGGAACGACAAAGGCTCGAACACATTAAAAATGAGTTCATTGGCATTGTCAGCCATGAACTTCGCACTCCTTTGACAGGAATTCAAATGTCATTGGGACTAATAAAAAGTGGGGTTTATGATAAAAAGCCAGAAAAATCTAGACGCATGATTGAAATTGCCTTCCTCGATACCAATCGATTAGTGAACCTGGTTAATGATATTTTAGATTTGGAGCGCCTAGACTCCGGGCGGGCAATTGTGGAGAAAACCGTTTGCAAAGCTGCCGATTTGATGCAGCAAGCAGTAGATAGCATTCAGGCGATCGCTACTCAACAGCAGATATCATTAATCGTTATCCCCACGGATGCAGAAGTCTGGGCAACAGGAGATGCGATCGTCCAAACTTTAACAAATTTGGTCAGTAATGCAATTAAATTCTCACCTGCCGATTCCACAATTCATCTGAGTGCCGAAAACCAGACAGACTTTGTGCTGTTCCAAGTTAGCGATCGGGGACGAGGCATTCCTGCCGATAAACTAGAACTCATTTTTGGTCGATTTCAGCAAGTCGATGCCTCCGACTCCCGTGAAAAAGGAGGCACCGGCTTAGGTTTAGCAATCTGTCGCAGTATAGTTGAGCGGCATGGCGGCAAAATCTGGGCGGAAAGTATCTTAGGTGAAGGCAGCACATTTTGCTTCACCCTACCCTTACCCATCATTGAATAACGCTTAGATTAATCTGTAGCATCAATCCCAAATCCAAAATCTCAAATCCAAAACCCCATGACAAACAGACAAATTCTAGTTGTGGACGATGAAGAACACCTTCGGGAACTTGTGCAGGCTTGCTTAGAAGATTTAGCCGGATGGGAAACAGTGGGGGCAGGATCGGGAGAAGAATGTTTACAAATCCTGCAAACAGAACAACCCAACGCCATTTTGCTGGATGTATCCATGCCGGGAATGGATGGGTTTGCTGTGTACGCTCGCCTCCAGTCCGATCCGATTACCCGATCGATTCCAGTGATTCTGCTGACAGCGAAAGTTTTGCCCAGCGATCGGGCTAAATTTGCCCAGATGGCGGTAGCTGGGGTAATTGCCAAACCGATCCAACCCCTCACCCTGACCGAAGAAGTAGCAGAGATTTTGGGATGGGATGATTGACTTTCACCATTTTTGTGAAGTTTTGTAACAATAACCGAATCTTTACCAAATCCTTACCGTTGCTATTTAGTCTCCTGTTATGCAGCTAACAGTTCTTTGCATTAGGAGGAGACTCAATGAATGCTTTTCAGGCTTTGAATGATGTAAATCAGGATCTCGCAGGTTCATTTTCCGGTTTGCCCACTGGTTGTCAGCAATCCACACCTTGGATTGATCATACAGAGGAAACACCGATCACAGGCATTAAAATTCAAGAAAAGGATGTGACACTTATCCTTGAAGTTCACATTTCTGACCTTCATCTTGTCAAATTGAATCTCCAAATCACTCCAGAAACTGTTTTAATTCAAGGTCAACCTACCAAAGTGGCTGGAGTAGAAGGTTATTTCCTTCCTAGTGGATTTCAAAGTCTCATCCCGTTGCCCCACCGCGTAGATCCTGATATCTATGTGGCTAAAATACAGCAGGATTGTTTAACAATTGGCTTGCTAAAGAGTTTAGAGTTGAGCAATCCGAAGTCCGGATTCAACTCTCAAATATACATCTTTGAGCAATTGCTTAAAGATGTGTATTTGAGACCCAATTGGCAACCGAAAAATTGATTTCTAATCAACCAAAATAAAATGAACACTTTGCAAGTAGCTAATTATGATGGCAGTCTCCTGCCCGAAAACAAGATGATAGGGAAACAAATTCTCATCGTTGATGACCAAGAACACCTCCGCGAACTGCTACAGTTGTGCCTGGAAGACCTCGCGGGATGGAACACCCTGGTGGCCGAATCAGGACAAGAATGTTTACAAATCCTACAAACAGAACGACCTAACGCTATTTTGCTGGATTTATCAATGCCGGGAATGGATGGATTTGCTGTGTACGCTCGTCTCCGATCCGATCCCATAACTCGATCGATTCCCGTGATTCTGCTGACAGCCAGAGTTATGTCAAGCGATATGGCTGAATTTGCCGAAATGGGTGTTGCTGGGGTAATTCGCAAACCATTTGAAGTCACTACCCTGCCGGGAAAAGTGGTAGAGATTTTGGGATGGGATGATTGACACTCCCCGGTATGCCAGACGCAGGATTCTTAAGACTTGACAATCTTAATATCCTCTCTGGAAATCTGGGGATTGTTCGATACAATTTCTCTCAGTTATTGCTATTTTTACGAAATATTTCGATTTGAATCAATTCCTTAACAACCTTGTATTCTTTACCAAATCTTTACTTCTTACCTCTACATTCATAGAGTTGCTGCTTCAACCCAGCTTACAGCACTTGGCAACAAGAGACAAATACACTTTCGTCGATAAAAAAGAGGTTTTTATGACAAGCTGTCCTTCCTGCACGAATCAAATGCTGCGTCACCTTCGCCACAGTCAAGTCTATTGGTTTTGCCGTCAGTGTTGGCAAGAAATACCTGTTTACAGTCTTAACAGCTACGGTTCATCGCCCTCTATAAATTTAGTTACAGAATTAAGGGTTAAGAAGCAACTTTTTTCAGATGCGATAGTTTTAAGGTGAAATTCCATCGCACAGGCGTGACGCCCGTGCCACAATGGAGGGGGATGAATGAAAGGGAACTCGCACTTACCCACTAAACCTCTTCAAAAATTGCGCCTCGCTGCTGTAGATTCACCTGCATCTCCTCATCGATTCCTGAGTTGTTCCCGAATCGGGCTGACTCGACATTCGCACCGCTGAAATTAGTATTTGTTAAGTTCACTTCCAGCAGATTTGCGCCGCTCAAATTGGCACCGCTGAGGTTAGCTAAAGCTAGACTTGCTTTGTGCAAATCTGCGCCGCTTAAATCAGCATTTCCTAAGAAAGCGCCACTCAAATCTGCACCGCCGAATTTGGCATTTTGCAGGTTGGCGTCGCTGAAATCGGCATCGTTTAAGGTTGCACCCCGGAAATTTGCCCGATCGAGATTTGCGCTGCTAAAATCCACTGCACTTAAAGTCGTTCCGCGCAAGCTACTGCCAGCGAAATCTCGTGCTGGATTGAGATTGGCGATTTTTGCCAACTCTGCAAAGTTGTCGGTTTCAGCGGAAATAATGCGATCGACCATTTCCTGCAATTGCGATTCAGCTTCCGGGACAATTTCCACCTCACGCGGTTCAACCGGAGGCAAATTGTAGGACAATAGCGCCCAACTGAGGGCAGGTTGGAGTTTATTTGCTTGCAGGTATACAGTCAGGATTCTTTCTAAAACCGAATGTTGATTTGGCGTGATATCGTGCGGCCATAAACCCTCCGCATCTGTGAGATAAATATCTTCTTGAGCAACTTCAAAAGCCGCTACTATCCGAAATTCTTTGGCAGCTAATTCTCCCAGCTTAGCACTTTTTAGCAAACCTTTTAATACTGATTTGCCTTGTTCTACTGAAAAAATCCAAGCTGGCGTTGTATCATCGCTGATTGTGGAAACGTGACAAAATCTGCTCTCTGTTTCCTTAGTTTTTTCCGCCTTCTCCCCGCCCTGAACTACCCGCTGACTTTCGCTCACTAAAATTTCTGCACTACTTTCAATCGGCAGGGTTTCTTTAATGGGCAAAAGCTTGAAAGAACCGACTAACTGACGCGATGCTAGGGGAATTTCGCAGTTTTCTAGATAGAGTTTGAGCGTTCCGCCTTGCAGACCAAATTTGACGCGACCACCTAGCAGGGGTTCCCAATGCTCGTTAAAATTCAGGCTCAAGTGAATGTCTACCTGCTGGGTTTGGGCTGCAACCGATGGAAGTGGAATTGCTTCTAATTGCATCCACAAGCAATCTGGGTATTTGTTGTGAGACTCTAGCGATCGCATATCGGGTAGAATTGCTGGCACTACCAGCCTGTAATTGATATTAAAATTAGTTTATCATCTCTATTTTATCACAAAACAGCTTTTTATCGTGGGTAAAATTGTAAATTTTGTTTAATTTTATCCGCCCTTCATTGGTTTTGCTGAATTTGGCTTTTTACCCAATTCCGAAATGCTTTCACTAATTCCAAATAGTCCATTGTCTCTGCTTGTTCCAAAAATCTGACAATCTCTAATATCGGTAAACTAGGAAATGCTAAACTGATCTCGCACTCAACGTATTCTCCATTTTCCAATCTGTTGATTCTGAATCGCACTCCATTATAAATCCAAACTTCCGGCACTCCCAGATCCGCATAAATCTGCAAACTATTTTCGGAACGACTGGTAATATCAATTTCTACCACTAAATCCGGTGGCGAATCTAGATTCATGTCGATTCTTTTTTTGCCTTTAACTGCACTCAGATTCTGAATGTAAAAACATTTATCTGGTTCTTTACCGCTAAGTTCAGGACGTTTAAATGTGGTAGAACCAAGAGGTTCAATTTTCACATCTAATTCTTCAGCTAAGGTTTCCACAAATCGACCCAATACTTCTTTGAAGCGTTCGTGTTCTGGAGAAGGTACCATAATTTCAAGATTGCCGCGATTATATGTCAGTCGAATTTGCCGATCGCCGATTTCGGCAAGCAAATTTTCGTAGGTTTGCCAACTGATACCCGATAGCTGGACGCTTTGTTCTGGCCGAGCGAGAGTTTGAGCAGTCATAGGGCTACTTTGGTGAAGAGTTCGATCGCAGTTTTGCATTATATCATCAATCCGGGCGATGGCTACGCCCCGGCCCCGGCCTACACACTCCTCACCTTCACTCACCCATCTGCGCCGGAAATACCGCAGATAAATCGAGAGACAAATCTGGGAAACCTGGAATTACCACAACCTCATTCGGCAAAACCACTCGTTTGACTCGATAGTCGAAACCACCTCTTTGTTTTTGATAAGGTTCGCTGTGCATTTCCAGTTGAATATCTACCAAATTAAATATCCAATAATCAGAAATTCCCGATTCAGCATAGATAGATAACTTGGTTCTCCTGTCGTATTTCAAAGTAGAATCAGAAACCTCAATTACCAACAAAATATCAGCCGGCTCCGGGTGAGAAGATAAATAATTGTCAGAACGATTGCGGGTAATCACAACATCAGGCTCTGGTTCGCTATCATCCGACAAAGTAATCGGCTCTTGACCGCGCACGATCGCTCTTTTTCCCACCAGCGCGTACAATTCTCCAAACAGCAGCGAATTACAAACAGAGTGAAACGTACCTTTAGCAGCCATAATGATAATTTCTCCGCGAATCAATTCAACTCTGTCATCCGGTTCAAAAAAACCCAGTTCTCCCAAACGGTGGTATTCGGCGATCGAGAATCGTTTTGCAGTTACGGCAGTCATAGCTTTTGTTACCCTCTAGAATTACCAACATTTCCCATTCTACTCAAAAATCCCGCCCCGTGCCCTTAACTCAGCTTTCACCGCTTCCGAAATTCCCAGACAACCAAAAAACTTCGCATTTTCCACCACCGTATTTTTTAAATCAGCGCGGCTCAAATCAGCACCGTTTAAATTCGCACCACTCAAATTAACACCACTTAAATCAGCATTTTTGCAATCAGTATTTGTCAAATTTGCATTTACTAAAATCGCATTCGGTAAATAAGCACTGCTCAAATTGGCGTCGGTTAAATTTGCACCGCTCAAATTCGCCCTGGGCAGCTTTGTCCGCAAATCAGCACCGCTTAAATTGGCGCTGCTGAGTTCAGCATCCCGCAAATTAGCATTGCACAAGTTAGCATCAATTAAAATAGCAGCGCTCAGCAAAGCACCGCTGAGATCAGCCAAAGTCAAATCTGCTCCCCGGAGGTTGGTTTCGCGCAAATCCGCACCGTTAAAATCAGCGTAGTGCAAGTCAAAACCGCTTAAATTAGCCCCTGCAAAATCCTCAATCGGATTCAAACCAACTGTTTGTGCAAGTTGTACAAAACTCTTATTTTTATCAGTTAAAAACAGTTCCCGGACGATCGCCAATTGCTGCTGCCGGTACTCGTTGGCCTTCTCGTAATCTGCTAAATACTTGTAAGCAAGCTTCAAATTCTTGAGAGCATTGCGCTCAATGCGATCGTCCTTGCTCGCGCGCGCGATCGACAACTGCTCGTGATAACATTCGATCGCACCAGGCAAATCTACCTTAGCATCGTAAGCTAGCGCCAAATTACCCAAAGTTTCCAACTCAGAGCGCCCGTCGCCAGTTTCCCGCGCGATCGCCAAACGCTGCTGCTGGTAATCAATAGCACCAGAAAAATCCTCCAGAGCACAACAAGCATTGCCCAGATTTCCCAAAGCATTTGCCTCACCCCGGCGATCGCCAATTTCCCGCGCTAACACCAAATGCTGCTGGTAACAGTCGATCGCCTGAGCATAATTTCCCAGCGCTTCGTAAGCTACGCCCATATTACCCAGCGCCGCACCCGATCGCCGCTTATCGTCCATTGAGCGATACAGCGCCAGCGCTTCCTGCCAACAACCGAGCGCCGCCTCAAATTGGCGCGCCTGATATTGCGAAATCCCCTGCTTGATTAGCTCGCTAGCTTGTTCGCTCATAATGTCAAAATTAGTTAATAACTAAAGTTGATATTAATCGACTCAAAGCGGTAATTGCTAATCGGTAATCAGTAATCGGGAATCGGTATGGCCAATCCCCCTCTCTCCCATCCGTATTTTCACGTCCGTGCAAAAAAAAAGACAAAAAAAGAGAGAGCTACCTAAGTAACTCTCTCTGCCATCAGGGTGCATCTACATAACACAATATAACACGGTCAGCATGAGGGGTGTTACCCCCAAACGTGAAGATGTTGTAAAGAAATGTAGATTAATTATAAAGTTACGAGCCAGCGAGAAGGGCGATCGCGCGGCGAGCTCGGGAAAAACCGATCGCGCGCCGCTGTATCCGCTACACGATCCCCTTAACCAAAGCGGTTTCCTTCTCACAAAAATCGCAATTTTGTAGGGGTAGTGCGACCCCTACTCCCCGTGCCTACCCCCGACCTAGACGATTCGATCGGCAGATCAGACCAAGAGGGCCGGCACGGGGGCACGGCCCCTACGGAAAATGAAACAGCCCAGCCTTAACGACTGCTTTGCCTCAACCGTTAAGCTTCGCCACCAGCAGCTCATTGGTCAATTTGGGATCAGCCCGGCCGCCCGTTTCCTTCATCACCTTGCCGACAAAAAAGCCCAGCAGCTTAGTTTTACCGGCTCGGTACTGTTCGAGCTCCTTGGGATTGGCGGCCAAAACTGCATCGATCGCTTGATCGATCGCCCCAGTATCCGAAATTTGAATCAAACCCTTGCTCTCAACGAACTTCTGAGGAGAACCACCGTTTGCCAGCAACTCCGGCAAAATATCCTTAGCGATTTTGCCGCTGATCGTGCCAGCATCAATTAGCGCCAGCAGTTCGGCTAAATCCTGCGGTTGGAAAGGAATTTCTGCGATCGCCAGTTTTTCATTTTTCAGGTAAGCAGTGATATCGCCCATCACCCAATTGGCAGCTTGTTTAGCCACAGCACCAGCGGCGATCGTTTTTTCAAAATACTCCGCCACCGCTTTGTCGTCAGTCAGCACCCGCGCGTCGTAGGGAGAAAGAGCGAGATCGGTTTCGTAGCGATGGCGCTTGGATGCCGGCAATTCCGGCAGTTGAGCTTTCCAATCCTGCAATTGCTCCGCAGAAACCTCGATCGGAGGCAAATCCGGTTCCGGGAAATACCGGTAATCGCTCGCACCTTCCTTAATCCGCATACTGAAAGTACATTGCTTATTTTCATCCCAAAGCCGCGTTTCTTGGACGATGGTTTCGCCATTTTCCACAGCTTGAATTTGCCGCTCGATCTCATAATCGATCGCCCGCTCGATCGCATTAAAAGAGTTCATATTTTTAATTTCCACCTTCGTGCCGAACTCTTTTCTACCAACCGGGCGCACCGAAATATTCACATCGCACCGGAGCGAACCTTCCTGCATATTCCCGTCGCCAACACCGATATAGCGGACGATCCGGCGTATTTCTTGACCGTATTCGGCAGCTTCCGCGCCCGATCGCAAGTCCGGTTCCGAAACAATTTCGATCAGAGGCACACCGGCGCGGTTGTAATCCACCATTGAATAAGTAGAACCGCTGAGCCGATCGCTACCGCCGTGAACCAATTTGCCTGCATCTTCCTCCATGTGCAAGCGAGTGATCCCGATTTTTTTTCTAGTAGAATTGCCAGCCTCGTCCACCAGTTCAATTTCTATCGAACCGTTAGTGGCGATCGGCAAATCGAACTGAGAAATTTGATAATTTTTCGGCAAATCGGGATAGAAATATTGCTTACGGTCAAACTTACTGTAAGGTGCGATTTCGCAGTTGAGAGCCAGCCCTGCTTTCACCGCATACTCCAGAACTTTTTGATTTAATACTGGCAACACTCCAGGCATTCCCATACAAATTGGGTCAATGTTAGTATTTGGAGCATTGCCAAATTCTGTAGAAGAACTGGAGAAAATTTTAGTATTCGTACTCAATTGACAATGAGTTTCAAGACCGATAATGGCTTCGTACTGAGTTTGGTTTTTTATCGAAGAGGGTGCAGCAGCAGTCATAAGCGATTTAAAAGACTGAATAACTTTAGATTATATTTTAGCTTTTTATTGACCAAAGTGATTGGAGATTATTTGTAGGTAGGGGGAGTTTCATTGGTGGCAGCAAGCGCGTCAAACCCTTAGTTCGGCAGGTTTAAACCCCTGCCGGACTTTGAGAAAGCGTGTTTAGTTGAGACAAATGGGGATCTGCATAGGCAACGCCCTGCTACAGATTGGCGATCGACCCACGCCCCCAGCCACGCCGCTCTCCTTGCGATCGCCCCCAAACAACAACTCTGTGCAAAAATATACTTAGCGCCTGCTCCTGCCCGCACCCTTCCCTTACCCAGGAGAGTTTGAGATCGATCCACCACAATTGCTGAGCAATCTGCACCCCAAATCCTTTGACTGGCAGTCTTTAATAACGCCGCCCGCCTCCAACGATCTGCTCCATGCACAGACTAAAAATTAAAAATGTATAATTGAACAAGAAATTATACCATTTTTTTAAAGATGTGATAGAGATAAAATACCGCCAGACATTGATAATTCTGTCTTTGAGTTTTTACATAAGTCTTGCATAACTTAAAAAAATGGTATTACATATTTTTAATTGTTAAGCCTTAATTTTGAATTCTAAAATTAACACTTGCCTAAGTGCCAAAAATATGCCTGAAATTCCAGTTGAAAGTGCCACACTGTTTCAGAACAGCATCACTGAGCTAGAACAGGCGGAATCAGCCCTCGAACTCGCTTGGAACGAACTCGAAAAACAAACAGCAGAAACCCTCGATCGCATTACCAAAGCCTGCTCAGCAAACGCACAGGAAATCAGCGACCGCTTTGCCGAGGCTAAGCAACTCCGCCAGCAACTTCAAACTCAAATAAAACAAACCAACTCGCGGCTGGAATTGCACCTAGAAAACTCGCAAATGGCAGTTATAGAGTGGGACAGGGAATTTCGGATAGTGCGGTGGTCGCCAATGGCCGAACAAATATTTGGCTGGAGTGCAGCAGAAGTAATCGGCAAAGACTGGCAGGAATTGTCAATAGTTCATCAAGAAGACTTCGAGCAAGTGTCCGCCGTCACAAATCAACTGTTACAGGGCAGGGAACCCCGCAACATTTGCCACAACCGCAACCATACCAAAGATGGCTCGGTAATTTACTGCGAATGGTACAATTCTGCACTAATCGATGAATCGGGAACAGTAGTTTCAATTCTCTCTTTTGCCAGAGACTTAACCGAACACCACCGCTCTCAAGAAGAACTGCACCAGCGCGAACAAGCTTTCAGCGCCCTAGCCGAAAATGCGACTGATATCATCGCCCGGTTCGATCGAGAACGGCGCCTCCTTTACATCAACCAAGCAGTAGAATCAGCGACCGGAAAACCCCCCGCAGAATTAATTGGCAATAGCAACAGAGAATCAGGAATGCCGCCAGACTTGTGCGACTTGTGGGACGAGACTTTTCTGAAAGTTTTTGGCACCGGGCAGCAAGAAACCATAGAATTTGAGTTTCCCACTCTCCAGGGCATAAAACATTACCACTGTCGAGTCATTCCCGAATTTGCTGAAGACAATTCAGTAGAAACTGTTTTATCAATCGCCCGCGACTTCACAGAACTAAAACAAGTCGAATGCCAGTTGCGACAAAGCGAATCAAAATTTAAAGCCATAGTTGATTCTAATATGATCGGCCTAATTTTTTGGGATCTTAACGGCAGCATTACAGATGCCAACGCCGCTTTTTTAAATACGGTAAACTATACGCGGGACGATCTGCTTTCAGGAAGAGTTAACTGGCAAGAAATGACACCGCCAGAATACGTGCGTTTAGATACAGAAAAAGTTGCTGAACTGAAGGCTAGAAATACGGTTATTCCCTTTGAAAAAGAATTTATACGCTCCGATGGTAGCCGCGTTCCGGTGCTGCTGGGCAGCACATTTTTAGAAGGAACTAAGCAGTTAGGCGTCAGTTTTGTGCTGGACTTAAGCGAGCGCAAACAGGCAGAATTAGAACTGCAAAAACATCAAGAACTTTTAGAGAGCATACTGACAACTATCCCCAACTTTCTCTACATTTACGATGCAGTAGAAAACAAAAATATTTATGCAAATGAATCTGTCACAGCCATGCTCGGCTACACTGCAAAAGAATTGCAAGATTTTGGTACAGATGCTGTAGTTAACTTGGTTCATCCCGAAGATATGTTAAAGCTAATTACAGGTATGGAGCGGCTAATACACAGCAGCAATCCCCATGAAACCGATGACATAGACTATAGAATTAAACACAAAAATGGGGAATGGCGCTGGGTGCACGATCGGTCTACAATCTTCAAAAGAACCCCAGACGGACAAATGAGGCAAGTTATCGGTTCCGTACTCGATATTAGCGATCGCAAACAAGCCGAAGAATCATTAAAACAGCAAAAAGAACTGTTGCAAACAATCTTCGACAACGTGCCGATTATGCTCGCATTGTTCGACAAAAACGGTCAAATAAACTGGGTAAACCGCCACTGGGAACAAGTGCTCGGCTGGAGTTTGGCGGAAATCAAAGACCGCGATATCTTAGCGGAATTTTATCCGCAGCCAGAATACCGTCAATGCGTTTTGGATGAAATCCAAGCAGCAAATCAGAACTGGAGCGACTTCAAAACACAAGTTAGAGACGGGCGAATTATCGACACTTCTTGGGCAAATGTTCGCCTTTCCGACGGCCGATGTATCGGCATCGGTCAAGATATCACCGAACGCAAACGAGCAGAAGCTGAACTCAAAGAACTCAACGAAACTTTAGAAGCTCAAGTCGCGCAGCGTACCGCAGAATTAGAGACTTTTTTTGATGCTTTGCCGGACTACATTTATGTTGTAGAACTGGACAATATGCGCTTTTCTTTTGTCAACCATCCCATTGCCGAATTTTCCGGCTTTGACAGTAGGCAGCAGATGCAGGGCAAAACCATTTTTGAGTGCTATCCCAGCGAACTCGCCGAACGATTTTGCCGGGAAAATTTGCAGGTATTTGAATCGGGCAAAACTGTACACTTCCAGGAAAAATTTGTGAGAGCGGGCGGCAATGCTTACTTCGACACGTTTAAAATTCCACTGAGAAATCTCAACGGTGATGTTTATGCTTTAATTGGCACTGCTCGCGATATCACTGAGTTGGTAGAGACAAAACAAGCTTTGTCAGAACGCACAGAGCAATTAGAAGCTGCCAATCAAGAATTAGAATCTTTTTCTTACTCAGTTTCCCACGACTTACGCGCACCTTTGCGACACATTTCAGGTTTTGTAGAAGCGTTGAAGCAGCGACTAGAATTAACTGAGGCTTTGAGCGATCGCAAAATAGTTCACTATATGGAAATAATTGAAGACAGCAGCCAAAAAATGAGCCTGTTGATTGACGGTTTGCTCGCCCTGTCGCGGGTGACTCGCACCGAGTTGAGGCAAATTCCGATCGATCTGAGCCGTTTGGTACAAAATGCGATTAAATTGACTAAACCCCCAACCGTCGCAGATCCGGCCCAAACTCCCCACAGCGTTGAATTTGCCGTTGGAGATTTGCCGACAGTAATGGGAGATCCAACCTTGCTGCAACAAGTGTTCAGCAACTTGATTAGCAACGCCGTCAAGTTCAGCAGCGGACGCATTCCAGCTACAATAGTTATTGAGGGTTTACCTGATGGGACGATTTGTGTCAAGGATAACGGGGTGGGTTTTCCGATGGAATATGCCGATCGCCTGTTTGGAGCCTTTCAGAGGCTGCACTCCCAGAGAGAATTTGAAGGTACGGGCATCGGTTTGGCGATCGTCCAACGGATTATTCACCGCCACGGCGGCACGGTTTGGGCCGAAAGCCTACCTAGTCAAGGAGCCACGTTTTACTTTAAACTAGGGCAAACAATCTCAAACGGTAATATAGATTCTTCAGTTGACAGTTGACAGTTGACAGTTGACAGTTGACAGTTGACAGTTGACCGTTGACCGTTGACCGTTGACCGTTGACAGTTGACAGTTGACAGTTGACAGTTGACAGTTGACCGTTGACCGTTGACAGTTGACAGTTGACAGTTGACAGTTGACAGTTGACCGTTGACCGTTGACAGTTAACCTCTACCTGGAAGGAAGAGGATTGGAGTAATGAATAGTCTTCTTTTAATTTCTCCGGATCAGGCTTTGGGCTTGAAACCAATTCTTTCTGCTAAGTTAAGTGTATAAGAGTTTTAAATTCTGAATTTAAAACTCTTATAGACTTAAATAAGTCACAATCGGTGAGAGCATCCGAATTTTGGTGTGACAGGAGTGTTCACTGTCAGGGATGGGAGCGAAAGATCGAGGCTTGGCTGTGCAAGATGCTGGCACTCCTAAAAAAACCTCTTTTAAAAATTGGGATGATCCCCAATCTGTTCTGTCAGCCCTCGACGGCCGTTGCTAAACAAAGGTTTTGCGAGTATAGTATATAATTAATTTTTATAAAAACACCTAAACATATCGAGATATAATTAACAACAAAAGTCAGTCTAAAAAATTACTAGCAATAACACGAACAACCAATTGAAAACCTCCCCAATACCTTATGTTAGATATAAGTCAGACCAACTATCTACTAAAACTGGTAGCGGAATCAACATTAAAATTGTTGATTATCGAAGACATGGCAGAAGATATGGAATTAATAGTGCTCGCCTTAGAAGCGGGGGGGGTAAATTTTAAGTGCGACACTGCCGAAACAGCAACAGAGTGCAGAAAACTGCTTGAGAATTGCAAGTACGATGCTGTACTATCCGATTACCGCCTCCCGGGATTCAACGGTTTAGAAGTGTTGAAATTAATGCAGGAATTGGGCCACGACATACCATTGATTTTAATAACGGGAAGTTTGGGAGAAGAAGCGGCAGTTGAGTGCATCAAAGCCGGAATGACCGATTACGTATTAAAAGGGCGACTGTTTAGGTTGCCAACAGTCTTAGAACGATCGCTCCAAGAATACAAAATGCGACGCCAGCAACAAGAAGCGATCGCCCAAATTCAGCGGCAAGCGACTCGTGAAGCGATCATCAACCGCATCCTCCAAGCCATGCGCTTCACCCTTGTACTCGACGAAGTGCTGCAAACCACCGCAGATCAACTGCACGAAGCTCTAGAAATCAGCGGCTGCGCGATATTGCAGCCAGATGCTGAGGGCAGGATCGGGATTCGCTACATGAGCTTAAAGGCAGCCGACAGAGAACGGGCGATCGGTCTAAATTGCGACTTTGCCCAACACTATCGCTTCTCCCTCGCCCGCGGAGAAACGATCGCCCTCGCCGAGTTATCGACTCTGGGCCCGGAACTGCAAGCATCAGCGGAATTTTTAGGGTTTCACTCGATCGCGATCGCACCGCTGCTCTACCAGCAATCATTTTTGGGAGGAATTTGCCTCTACCAGTGCGATCGAGCGCGCTCTTGGAGCGTCGAAGAACAGTCGCTACTCAAAGCCATAGCCGATCAGTGCGCGATCGCGATCCACCAAGCCGAACTCTACCAACAAGCCCAAACCGAACTTGCAGAACGCAAGCGCGCCGAAGCAGCAGTCTGCGGCATCCAGCAGCAGCTAGCCACAATGGCAGCCAACATTCCCGGCTCAGTCTACCGCACCGTGCTGCATCCAGATGGCACAATGTCGATGCCCTACATCAGTCCGGGCGTGCGCGAAGTTACTGGGATCGGGGCCGAAGAAGTGATTTCGCACCCGGAACTCTTGACAGAAATCATCCATCCAGAGGACAAAAGCTTTTTTGACAGCAGCGTAGCAGCATCGACAGCGAGTCTTTTGCCGTGCGATCGCCAGTACCGCATCGTTCTGAGATCTGGGGAGGTCAAGTGGGTGCAAGACAGCGCTAAATTTTCCAAACACGAAAACGGCGACGTAATTATAGACGGAGTAGCCCTGGACATCAGCGATCGCAAACAAGCAGAATCAGCCCTGCGCCAAAGCGAACAGCGATTTCGTTCGCTGATTGAAAATGCCACAGACATCACGATCATTCTTGACGCCGAAGGAATCTTCCGCTACATCAGCCCTTCCGTCAAGCGAATTTTAGGATACGGGCCCCACCAGGCGATCGGGCGCAGCGCCTTAGAAATAGTTCACCCCGACGACTGCACCACGATCACCGAAACCCTCCACAAAGCCATTAAAAACCCCAAAAGAAGCCAGTGCCCAGTTGAGTACCGAGTCCGCCACCGCAACGGTTCCTGGTGTTATGTAGAAGCTGTAGCCACCAACTTGCTGCATGATCCCGCAGTCCAGGGAATTGTGATTAACTGTCACGACATCACTCAGCGCAAACTCGCCGAAGAACAACTGCTGCACGATGCTTTTCACGACGCCCTCACCGGATTGCCCAACCGATCGCTATTTACCGATCGGCTGGAACACGCTCTGAGGCTGGCAAAACGGCGCAAAGACTACTTGTTTGCCGTACTGTTTCTCGATTTAGATAGATTTAAAGTAGTCAACGATTCCCTCGGCCACGCCATCGGCGATCAATTGCTAGTATCGATCGCGCGGCGTCTGGAAGCTTGTCTGAGGGTCGGAGATACAGTCGCCCGCCTCGGAGGAGACGAGTTTGTGCTGTTGCTAGAAGACATCGAGGGCATCAATGAAGCTACCACCATTGTCAACCGCCTGCAAAAGAAAATCACCTCCCCTCTCCTTCTAGACGGACACGAAGTATTTATCACCGCCAGCATCGGCATAGCTTTGAGTTCTGGCGAATATCTGGAACCGACAACCCTGCTGCGCGACGCCGACACAGCAATGTACCGCGCCAAAGAACTCGGCAGAGCCCGACACGAAGTTTTCAACAGTTCCATGCACGCCCACGCTTTGCGGCTGTTGCAGCTAGAAAACGACCTGCGGCGGGCGATCGAATCAATTAAAGAGCCGGTCAGAGAAGAAGACTTTCCCCCATCCCACGAATCAGCCTTACCTCCCTTATCCGCAGCGCCCCAGTTTATTATTCACTACCAGCCGATCGTGTCGATCGCCACTAACACAATTACCAGTTTTGAGGCCCTAGTGCGCTGGCAGCATCCAGAACGTGGCTTAGTTTCCCCCGGCGAATTCATCACCATCGCCGAAGAAACCGGCTTGATCGTAACCCTCGGCCGCTGGGTACTTCGCACAGCTTGCCACCAAATCCGCCAGTGGCAGCAGCTATTTCCCAGCAACCCCCCCTTAAGCGTTAGCGTCAACATTTCTGTCAAACAGTTTTCTCAGCCAGATTTAATCGAATACATCGACCAAGTTCTTGAAGAAACTAACCTCGACGGCAGCAGTTTAAAACTCGAAATTACCGAAAGCGTACTCATAGAAAATTCCGAATCAGTAACAGCAATGCTGGTGCAGCTCAGAACCCGAAACATACACTTGTGCATTGACGACTTCGGCACCGGCTATTCATCACTCTCCTACCTGCACCGCTTCCCTACCAATACCTTAAAAATAGACCGCTCTTTTGTTAGCAGAATGGGAGGTGAATTCGATTTCAGCAAAGGAGGCATTGACCCGACAGAAATTGTGCGGTCGATCGTTACTTTGTCGCACAATTTAGGCATGGATGTAGTAGCCGAAGGAGTCGAAGAAGCCTCGCAACTATCTCTACTAAAAGGGTTAAAATGTGAGTACGCCCAGGGATTCTTTTTCTCAAAGCCAGTAGACTCTCAAACAGCAGCAGCCCTAATCCGACAGCAAGCAGAAAATCAGAATTTGCTGACATTTAGTTTGTTAGAGAAAGGCCATTAAAAAAACACGGCATTTTGTGAGTCCCGTTTCAGCATAAAATCTTAAAATATTTTAATGCTGTCACTAACTCTAGCGTCAGTTAATAACTACGACATCCAAATCATTATGACTATTGGCTACCTCGCCCTCGTTCTCCACGCCCACCTGCCTTTTGTGCGCCACCCCGAAAGCGACTACGTTTTAGAAGAAGAATGGCTGTTTGAGGCGATCGCAGAAACCTATATTCCCTTGCTGCAAGTCTTTGAAGGACTCAAACGCGACGGCATAGACTTTAAGATTACCATGAGCATGACACCGCCATTGGTGGCAATGCTGCGCGACCCCTTGCTGCAAGACCGTTTCGACGATCACTTGGCAAAACTCGAAGAACTAGCGGATCTCGAAATCGAACACAACACTGGCAACGGTCATCTCCGCTATTTAGCCGAACATTACGCCGCCCACTTTTCTCAAGTCCGCAATTATTGGGAAAAGTGCGATCGAGATTTAGTCAAAGCCTTCAAAAAATTCCAAGACAGCAACAACCTCGAAATCATGACCTGCGGGGCCACCCACGGCTACTTACCGCTGATGAAAATGTACCCAGAGGCAGTTTGGGCGCAAATACAAGTAGCCTGCGACAACTACGAAGAAAACTTCGGCCGCCGACCAAAAGGCATTTGGCTGCCCGAATGCGCCTACTATGAAGGCTTAGAGCGGATGTTAGCCGACGCCGGCCTGCGCTACTTTCTCACAGACGGTCACGGCATCCTCTACGCCCGCCCCCGTCCCCGCTACGGCAGCTACGCGCCGATTTTCACCGAATGCGGAGTAGCAGCCTTCGGCAGGGATCACGAATCATCGCAGCAGGTTTGGTCTTCCGAAGTCGGCTATCCAGGCGCCGCCGAATACCGCGAATTCTACAAAGATTTGGGCTGGGAAGCCGACTACGATTACATTAAGCCCTACATCATGCCCAACGGCCAGCGGAAAAATACCGGGATTAAATATCACAAAATCACCGGTCGCGGATTGGGTTTAGGTGATAAACAGTTGTACGATCCTTACTGGGCGCGGGAAAAAGCCGCCGAACACGCCAGCAACTTTGCTTTCAACCGGGAACGCCAAGTCGAACACCTCAACGGCATCATGCAGCGTCCGCCGATTATTGTTTCACCTTACGACGCGGAACTTTTCGGTCATTGGTGGTACGAAGGGCCTTGGTTCTTAGATTACCTGTTCCGCAAGAGTTGGTACGACCAAAATACCTACGAGATGACGCACTTAGCCGATTATTTGCGGGGAAATCCGACTCAACAAGTTTGTCGCCCGTCTCAGTCTAGCTGGGGTTTCCGGGGTTTCCACGAATATTGGCTCAACGATACCAATGCTTGGATTTACCCGCACTTGCACAAAGCAGCGGAACGGATGATTGAGTTGGGAAGCATGGAACCAGAGGATGAATTGCAGTATCGGGCTTTGAACCAGGCGGCGCGGGAAGTGCTGTTAGCTCAATCTTCTGACTGGGCGTTTATCATGCGGACGGGGACGATGGTTCCCTATGCGGTGCGGCGGACTCGATCGCACTTAATGCGCTTTCACAAGTTGTACGATGAAGTGAAAGAAGGCAAAGTCGATTCTGGTTGGTTGGAGAAGGTTGAGGAGATTGATAATATTTTCCCTGAAATTAACTATCGCGTTTATCGATCGCTTTAAGTCTCGTTTCCCCTTTCATCCTGTCCCCCCAGCCCTGCTTAAGGGAGGGACAGGATGTTAATTAAAATTAGAGGTGATGCGGCGATCGCCATGAGTGGAATGAGATGGGCGATATTTGGTTGAGAGTGTGAGTGCGATCGCATTTTTGGTCGGGAAAGGTCGATCGCCCTTTCTGTCTTTTTCTCAACGCGCAGGCGATCCCCTTTTTGGTATAATAGAATTGTTCAATAACACGAATTATCTAAATACAACCGATCGCGAAATATGAATAAACAAATCCAAACAATTGTCACCAAAACTCAGCAAGCTCTCAAAAAACTTTACGGCGAACAATTAGACAAAATTGTTCTTTTTGGCTCCCAAGCTAGAGGTGATGCTAGACCAGACTCCGATATAGATATCTTAATAGTTCTCAAAAAATCCTTTAACTACTCTCAAGAAAGCGATAGAATTAGTATTTTAATTGCCGACTTATGTTTAGAATATAATGTGCTGATTAGCTGTGCATTTGCCACTGATGAGCAATTTTATCAGCACAATAATGGTTTCTTCCGCAACATTCGTCAAGAAGGGTTAGCGATATGACTCCAGAACAACACAGACTACTGGATAAAGCAAGTAGAAGTTTGCAAGCAGCGAGAGAATTGAACAACACAGGTTTTCCTGAATTTGCCACTTCCCGTGCCTATTATTTAATGTTTTATATCGCCACAGCATTTTTAGAAGCTGAAGGATTATCCTATTCGCGACACTCAGCCGTTATCGCTGCTTTTGGGGAACGCTTCGCTCGCACTAATCGAGTTCCGGTAGAACTGCACCGCTACCTAATTGATGCTGAAAGAACTCGTCTCAGAGCGGATTATAATGTCGATCCAAATATAACAGAAACCGATGCCGAACAACTGATATCGCGGACAGAATACTTTCTTAATTTTGCCCTAACCAATATTGATTCGCTTCCTCCACTATCTCCTTAAATGATAGGAAGCTTGTTTGGGCTGGGGAGGCAGAGCGCAATACTGTTGATATTAATGCGGAAAATTATTATATCGAAAGTTATCCTAAAATCAAAAGTTTTTCCATTGAAGGCGGCAACTGGTATTTTTGCCGAAGTTCCTGAGTTTGTGATCGCGCAAATATCAAAGTCAAATTGAAAAATACTTAAACTCCCTGATTGCTAATCAAGATTTGTTGCAGCCGACAATATCCACAATTCGCGAGATGGTAGAAATCGAACAGGTGGAATTGAACCGGGAACAGGAACAGAGGGAACGTCAGCGCGATCGGGAACAAATGGAAATCGACAGGAAGAACGAAGACAAAGAGAAAAAGCGCGGCAAACTTGAGAATATCATCTTTTTTGTCGGAACTGCGATCGGCGGCGGACAAATTTTTGGGGCCAGCTATCTCCTAATCAAAGATACACCGATTTAATAGCAACCAGATTTTTCCCTCCCGCTTCATCCCTTCACCCCCACGATGATCTGGAGTTTGCTTTTCGGTTTAATATTCAGCCTGCTGATACTGGGTATCCTGCCGCTGGCGAGAAAAATATCCCCCAGAATCCTGCGGCTGGTAAGAAAAATATTGCCCCGGTAAAGCGGTGCGTGACAGTCAAGAGTAAAGGGCTGCAGTGCAATGATTAGTCACCGTCACGCACCCTATGGTTAGATATAGCACAATACGGTTGACTTAACGCTTTTGGACGAATGTCATCTCACGATTTTATAGGCCATACAGGCATTTGTTGAAAGTCAGATTGTTCTTAAGTCAACCGTATTGAGATATAGCAATCCTCGCATCATTTGTGAATTTCTTACTCCCTCAGAGCGGGTTCGGGGAGGGTTGGGGTGGGGTAAAAAATTTATGACTCCTGCAAGGATTGCTATATTTGTCAAATATTTATAAGATTAAGACTTGTAACACATTAGTATTTCCAATCAATCAAGCGATTATTGGTGTAAAAATATCAATTATTCTTAATAATTGCCAAAAGATATGGGCTTAAGATGAACTGAAATGAATAATTGTAATCTTTGTTTAAATATTGTTAGATAAATTAATAATGCGTGTTAGTAAAACTACTTAACTAAGCGGTAGAAATAATTTAAAATTATAGTGTAAAGAGCAGCCAGTACAGCAGTTAACTTCACACAACCTTTACAATAGGATGAAATCTAAGTATTTCAACGGCAAAAAATGGCGACAAACATGGGACGATATTTGCACGTACTGAAATTGTTCTGGGGTGCGGCGATCGCAGCGGAACTAGAATACCGAATCAACTTTGTCCTCGCGGCCCTCAGCAGCCTGGGAAATCTTGCGGGCAGCTTGTTTGGGCTGTTTTTGTTCTACCGTACCGGCTACACGTTTGCGGGCTATTCATGGGAAGAGGCTTTAGTTGTACTCGGTATTTTCACGATTTTGCAGGGGTTTTCGTCAACGTTTCTAGCACCTAATCTCAGCCGTATTGTCGATCGAGTGCAGCAAGGTACTCTCGATTTCGTACTCCTCAAACCCATCAGTTCCCAATTCTGGCTGTCTGCAAACACAGTTTCGCCTTGGGGAATCCCAGATTTAATCTTGGGCGCCGTATTGCTGCTGTATGCTGCTAACAAGTTGGGAGTAGAAATCGGCAACTATTTTTTAACAGCAATACCGCTGTTATTCGGAACTATTACTCTTTACAGTATATGGTTTATGTTAGGTGCAACCAGCATTTGGTTTGTCAAAATTTACAACGTTACCGAAGTTCTCAAAGGATTGTTAGAAGCGGGTAGATTTCCAATGGCAGCTTATCCCGCAGCTTATCGATTTTTCTTCACTTTCGTAGTTCCCGTTGCCTTCTTGACGACTGTGCCTGCAGAAGCCATGCTGGGGAGAGGTGAAATCGTTGGGATCGCAGGGGCGGGAATATTGGCGATCGGGCTGTTATTTTTCTCCCGCTACTTCTGGCAATTTGCACTCCGCTTTTACACCAGCGCTTCCAGCTAGTTAAGTCTGTAGGTAAGCTGCTGCACATCTAGATTGTCTATTATGTTTGAGAGGGAGAGGATTTGACACGGGGGGAATAGGGAATTGAAATATACATTTTCAAGGCAAAACAGCTTATCTAAAAAATATTCTTTCTATTTACTTAGATAGTTAAATAAATGTAAAATTTCAATCTATCCTTGAAATGTAAACTGAAAATAAACCACGCAAATGAAGGCAAACAAATGAAAAGGAAAAAACTGGGTAACAGTAATTTTACTATCAGCGCGATCGGTCTTGGATGTATGCCAATGTCCTTAAGTGGCCGGCCACCAGAATCGCAATCAATTGCGGTAATTCACCGCGCCCTCGATTTGGGTGTCACCCTAATTGACACCGCCGATTCCTACTGCCAAGATCAATCCGACAAACACCACAACGAGCACCTGATTGCCAAAGCTTTACAACAATACAGCGGAGATGTTAGGGCTGTTACTGTGGCCACTAAAGGCGGCTTAATGCGGCCTCAAGGTGCGTGGACGCGCAATGGCAACCCCCACCATTTACGCAAGACAATTCGGGAAAGTTTTGAAGCATTGGGCGGCAAGGAACCGATCGACCTTTGGCAATATCACTCGCCCGATCCCGCTTATACCATTGAAGCAGCCCTAGCACCCGCAAAAGAAGCAGTAGAAGCAGGAATGATTCGATTTATTGGAGTGTCCAACTTTTCTGTAGAGCAGATCAAACGCGCTCGCGATACAGTAGAAGTTGTCTCCGTGCAGAATCAATATAATCCTTGGCACAGAGAGCCAGAATCAGACGGCGTACTGGAATATTGCGAAACCGAAAAACTGACATTTTTTCCCTGGAGCCCTTTGGGGGGAAGCCGCCGAGTCACAAGCTTGCAAGATATGCCCGCGATCGCTAAATTAGCCACAGAAAAAAACGTTTCTGTTTACTGTATAGTATTAGCTTGGTTGATGGCAAAATCGCCCTGCGTCGTTCCGATTCCCGCTGCGACAAAATTATCGAGCATTGAGGACTCCGTAAAGGCGATCGAAGTTAAATTGACTGACGAGGAATTGCAACAAATTGCCGTAAGTTAAGTAGATAAGGGCAAAAAACAATAGAACAGGCTTTCCGGCCTGTTCCACTAGAACTTGATTGTGGGGTGGACATCTTGCCCGCCAATGAAAGTGGGATTTAACTGAGATCTTGCACCATTCTCGCTTAACAGGCTTTCCGGCCTGTTCCCCAATAAAATTCACTCTTTGTGGAACAGGCCGGACAGCCTGTTCATAAAAAGCTTATTGAGAATGGTGGAAGATTTCAGATTTAATGAGTAAAGTTGACATTTTTTGAGGAATTGGGTTTTATGGAAGCTAATCAAGTGAATGCCGATCGAGATGTAGCAATTGAACATCAAAACGTACCTGTCGCCCATGAAGGACTGCACAACTTTTTATACAGTTCCGACTCAGAACACAGCGCAGCAGCCGCTATTTCTGAAGTAGAAAATGACGGCACGCAAGTAATGTCGATAGATACATGGCGCGATTTGGCAACTAACGCGAAAGTCGCCGGCGTTTACGCTGTAATGGATACTGCCCGCAACACTCAGTTTATAGGTTATTCGCGAAATATCCTGCTTTCAATCAACGGTCACATCGCCCAAAATGGCACAGAAAATTGTGCTTTCCTGCGTGTGCAAACTTTCAAATTCCCCAAGCGGGAAGAAATGGAAAGTTTGCGGGATGCTTGGATAGCAGAACTAGGCACTATTCCGCTGGGAAACGCCGCACAGAGCGAAATGTGGGCGGCTACGGTAGGCCAAGCAGCCCGCGCTGCTATGTCTGCTGAGGAACAAAAAGCTTATGAAGAAAAGAAGCTGAAATTACGCAAAGCAATGGCCGATTCCACTCTTACCAAAGAGTTAGAAACAGCAGCCAAGATTGACGGCGAACGACACGAACATCTGGAAGCTGCAGTTAACAATGATGATTGGAGTGCGGTGATTCAATCGCAAACCCAGGAAACAAAGTCCGGCGAATAAAAATCGCGAAAACACGCAGATTGGTAGGGGCGGGTTCGCCGAAATTTATCTCATCAAATCGCAGAATTAAAAAACCCTCCCCCACCCATCCCAGATACCGACAAACCTTTTATATAATCAGAATTTTTTGGTAGAGTGGGGGCGGGTTTATCAATATTTGGAATGGGAATTAAAGATGGTTGGTGAACCCGCCCCTACGAAATTAATAACTAATTTTCCGTTCAGTAACTAAAGTCAAACTGACCCATTCACCTTTGTCATTGTAACTGCGAATCATCCGAAATCGCAAGTCAGGTTCTACCAACCAACCGGCCTCAAAAAATATAGGTTTTCTGAGTTCAACTTTCACCGGACAAGTGCAAGAACCGCCATCGGGAAGCAGCAAAACTTGCACTGGTGTTGAACCTTCGTTAAAATTAATCACAGAACTGTCAATGCTGCCGCTAGAACTGATAACATTAGCATTGTTGCCAAAAGTAATTTTTTGAATTAGGCGATCGCTACTTTCCAAATGCAATTGTAAATTGGTAGAATAGGAATCAGGAGAACGCGAATCTGGATACATTGTCACGGCCTCGCCCTGCCACTCTCCTAGCAAAGCCTCAACAGTTAAAGGCGGACGTTCGGAGACATTTTTATCAAGCTGCTTTTCCCGAATTAAGGTAAGTTTGGATAAATTGCCGTCGGTATTGTATAGCTGAACGAAGCGCAATCGGCGATAATTGTAGATAAAACCAAACTCGGCACCAGACTCAGAATAAGGCGCTAATTGAATAGTACCCTGACAAAAATTTCCATTCTCAAAAAACAGGATATCTCGTCCCAAACTCTGATATTCTCGAACAAGTTCGCTGACTTCCGGTTCGCCGACACCGCTAGGATTTGGCGAGAAGCGGCGGAGTTTCAATCGCACGGTTTTGTTGTCATTCAAACCTTCGAGAGAAATAATGGTAGGAGTATCTTGAAGTACCTCTCCTCGCGTTGATAGCTGAGTGAAGGAACCGTGCCATTCTCCCAAGTTTTGCAGAAAATTTTCCCACTGCGCTACCATATTCTTACCTTTGGATATATGTCTAAAAATAGAATTATAACTCTACTGACGGATTTTGGATTGAGCGATGTTTATGTGGGAGTGATGAAAGGTGCGATCGCCCAAATTAACTCGCAGTTAAAAGTGATTGACATTACGCACCAAATACCCTCGCAAAATATTGCGGCGGCGAGGTTTTGTTTGATGGCTGCTTTTGCTTATTTTCCGCCAGAAACCGTACATATTGCTGTCGTCGATCCGGGCGTGGGTAGCAACAGACGCGCGGTGGCGGTGAAATGTGCTAATTGCTTCCTTGTCGGGCCCGATAACGGGTTGTTTAGCGGGGTGTTGAGTCGCGAAAGTGCGATCGCCGCTGTGGAGTTGACGAATTCGCAATATTGGCGATCGCCCCAACCCAGCAGCACTTTTCACGGTCGCGATATTTTCGCAGCAGTGGGTGCTCATTTGGCGATCGGGGTGCCGCTGGAAGAGTTGGGAAGGGCGGTACGCCCTGCGAGTTTAGTGCAGCTACAGATACCAAATTGCGCCGTTACAGCCACAGGTGCGACAGGTTTTGTTCAATATGTCGATCGTTTCGGCAACCTAATTACTAATATCCCCAATAATTGCATTATAGGTAACAATTGGTCATTGACAATTAGCAATAGTTCTGATGCAATTCGCATCCCCAGCGGTAAAACCTACAGCGACAGCAATCCCGGTGAATTAATTGCCATAATTGGTTCTGACGGTTGGCTAGAAATTGCCGTTAATGGCGGCAGCGCTCAATCCGTTTTGCAGCTACAATTTGGAGATAAGGTAGAAATAATTTACAGAGATTACGTGTAATCTGCATTTATAGTCGTGGAGGCAGAAACCGGGTTTTTTACAAAAAGATTGCATCATAGCCTTTAATATCGGTGAAAAACCCGGTTTCTTTGGTCTTGATTCGTAAGTCCAGATTTCAGATCGGTTCTAAAAACACCTTATTCATTTAATTCTATATTGCTTTGCAAAATCAACAATAGTTTGGCGGTATTCGCTGCTGTTAAAAAAAACATCTCCATTATTGTGTTTAGCCTTCACAACGAGCAAAATTTGCTTGGGTTCAGCAGAAGCAGCATACAACTTTTTACTCATCGCAGCGGGAATCAAAGTATCAGCGCTTCCGTGGGCGAACAAAACCGGAATTTTGAGCAATTTAACTTTCTTCAAAGAATCAAACTTTTGTGTCAATAGCAGCCGCACCGGAAACAGCCACATCAAACTTTGGCGTTCTACCATATCCAGCATGGAAGTGAACGAACTTTGAACAATTAAGCCCGCAGCTTTAGGGTGTGCGATCGCTAATTCTACAGCAACAGCACCTCCGAGTGAATGACCGTACAAAAAAATTTCGCTGGGCGACAATTGCCGCTCTTTCACTAAATAATTATAAGCTGTTTCTGCATCTTCATATATCCGAGCTTCGCTGGGAAAACTGCCTTGACTGCGCCCGTAACCCCGGTAATCTATCAGCAATACAGAAAAACCCAATTGTCGAAACTGGTAAGATTGATTGATATTCGTACCGATGTTAAAGCCCTTGCCGTGCAGGTACAATAGAGTTCCTAGCGGCTGTGGATTGGCGGTTGGCAGCCACCAACCGTGAATTTTCTCTGTTTTTGCGGTTTTGGGCGATCGCCCGTTAACTGGCAACCAAACCTCTTCGTAGGGGACATTGAAAGCATCCGGTGTTTTGGCGATCGCAGATGTTGGGTCAAAAATCAGACGAGTTTGCAGGCTAAACAATAGTATACAAGAGACGATGTAGGCGATCGTCCAAAATTTCACCAAAGACCATAGCCACTTATAAAAATGTATGTATTTATTTGGTAATTTATTCATTACGGCAAACTCAATAATCGGCGATTTAACAACATTAACAACAATAATTATTGGTAATTGCTCAACTAGGGGAAAAAAGGGAGCCATCAATAGAGAGAGCTTGTTGAATGGATTGATAAGCAGTTAAA
>NZ_JAUBRI010000077.1:0-29881 GCF_036701795.1 Microcoleus sp. N9_A1 | reverse complement strand
TTGAACTACGGTTACAAATTCGGTCAAGAAGAAGAAACCTACAACATCGTTGCAGCCCACGGCTACTTCGGTCGTTTAATTTTCCAATATGCCAGCTTTAACAACAGCCGTTCTTTGCACTTCTTGTTAGGTGCGTGGCCAGTTGTCGGCATCTGGTTTACCGCTTTAGGTATTTCCACGATGGCATTTAACCTCAACGGTTTCAACTTCAACCAATCGATTATCGACTCCCAAGGTCGCGTCATCAACACCTGGGCGGATGTGATCAACCGCGCCAACTTGGGTATGGAAGTAATGCACGAGCGCAACGCTCACAACTTCCCCCTCGACTTGGCCGCCGGTGAAGTCACCCCAGTAGCAATGGTTGCTCCTGCCATCAACGGCTAAATTTAGCTTTTGATTAACAAAAAGCGCCCCTAGAAATAGTGGCGCTTTTTGTTTTGGTAAGTAGAATTTAAGAGATTTCCTTCCCTTAAATCCGTTAAATCCGTGACATCCGTGACATCTCGCACATTGCTCGTTGCCGAACTTCCCGATCGATCTGATATATTGATTAGGCATTATTATTTTTAGCAATTATCAAAGTGACGATATTTAACAGGCTTAAATTTGAAAAACTCGCAGTTCATAAATCTCAAATATTAGGCCCAGCGATCGCATTTTTAAGCGGCATTTCGATGGCATTGACAACAGCGCCATTCAATGCTTGGCCGCTAGCCTGGATAGCATTAGCTCCCCTATGGGTTTTGGTTGCCAGTTATCAACGGCCGATAATCACAGAAAAAAAACAAAAATTTCTTCCTTCTTTCTTATTCCTTCTTCCTTCTTCCTTCTTCCTTCTTCCTTCTCTTTGGGGAATTGGCTATCACGGATTAGCCTTATCTTGGATTATGGGAATTCACCCGATGACTTGGTTGGGGGTTCCTTGGTGGCCGAGTTTGGCGATCGCACTTTTTTGCTGGACATTCATCACCCTTTGGGGAGCCGCATTAGTCACCGCTTGGGGATGGTTATTTGTAATTCTCAACTCCCTCACTTTCCCCGGCAAAAATCCTATTCTTATTCTCAACTCCCCCCCTTTACAAGGGGGGGCTGGGGGGGGTAAAACTCAATTTTCAGCATTAACCCGCGTTTTAATTGGCACAGCTTTGTGGTGTGCCTTAGAAAGTATTTGGAGTACAGGTTCGCTGTGGTGGACATCACTATCATACACCCAAAGCCCGCACAATTTACCAATATTGCACCTCGGTCAACTCTCCGGGCCTGCCGCAGTAACAGCCGCCATTGTAGCAGTAAATGGCTTAATTGCCGAAGCTTTTATTGAAGGAAGAAGGAAGAAGGAAGAAGGAAGTTCGGCAACGAGCAATGTACGGGATGTAACGGATGGGAGGAAGGAGGAGGGAAGAAAGAAGAAGGGAGAAGGAAAAAGAAAAAATTGGGTTGCTTATATTTTGCCTGCGGGTTTGTTTTTAGTTTTGCATATTGTCGGCTGGAGTTTGTACAATCGCCCCTTAATTCAAGAAGCGGGAACAGCATTAAAAATTGGGATTATTCAAGGCAATATTCCTAACGAAATTAAATTTGACTCAGGCGGCTGGCGGCGCGCTTTGGAAGGTTACACCGCTGGATACAAAGAGTTAGCAGACAGAAAAGTCGATGCTGTGTTAATTCCAGAGACCGCTTTGCCTTTTATCTGGACAAACGAGTATCAACGTTCCACTCTTTCCTTTTATCAAGCTATTCTCGAACGCGGTGTAGTGGCTTGGGTTGGAGGATTTGGACAAGAAGAAAACGGTCTGACTAACAGCTTATTGGCGATCGATCGCACTGGAGCAATTGTCGGCCGCTACGATAAACTAAAGCTAGTACCTTTAGGCGAATACATCCCTTTTTACGAAATCTTAGGCGGGATTATAAATCGGCTGTCACCCTTAGATGCTCGTTTAGTACCGGGAAACTCAAAACAATTATTTGATACGCCCTTTGGCCGCGCCATTGTTGGAATTTGTTACGATTCCGCCTTTGCTGAAAATTTCCGATACCAAGCAGCACAGGGAGGCGAATTTATGATTACAGCTTCCAACAACGCCCATTACAAACCGCCGATGCTGGCCCAACATCACGCCCTCGATGTGATGCGTGCAATTGAAACAGATAGATGGGCAGTTATCGCAACTAATACGGGGTACTCTGCTTTTGTAAATCCTCACGGCGAGACGATTTGGAAATCTCGACTCAATACCTACGAAATTCGAGATGCTACTATTTATCGGCGAAAAACTCGGACTCTGTACGTGCGCTGGGGAGATTGGCTGACACCTTTATTATTAGTTTTAGCTGGGTTGATGCGGTTGATTGTTAGAAATTAATCTTCGTAAAGGGTTTGCTGGTGGGGCGGGGGCGGGTTTATTGAATCTGTCTGCATTGTCAGGATTATTGGTGAACTCGCCCCTACAGTTCACTCGTGGCTCAGGTGCGTCGCTCACTCAATTATCAATTTTTTTCAGTAATTTTCAATAGCGACGCACCCTACAATAACTAACAACTAACAACTAACAACAACCAACAACCAACAACTAACAACCAATAACTAACAGAGGGCGGGCACGGGGGCACCGCCCCTACCAACTAACAACTAATGACTAACAACTAACAACTAACAACTAATGACCAATAACTCTACTTATCTTTCACCTGTTTGTGAACGCTAGGAGATAAAGAAATTAAATCGTCCATATTGCGCTGCATGGCAGCACAAATATTGTCCAAAGGCAAATCATTGTCATCGTGACCGAAGGGATTTTCTATCTCAATACCGATTTCTTCGATGCCGAACAAAGTAAAACTAATTAAAGCCACAACAGGGCCTGTTCCCCAAGTCAAATCATTCACCATTTGAAATGGCAGTGCCAAACAGTAAAGCAACAATAGCTGCTTCAGGTGAATTGTGTAAGCCAAAGGGATAGGTGTCTTCAAAATCCGCTCGCAGCCACCTAATACATCAATCATAGAATTGAGCAACTCCTTCATAGCAGTTAACTGATAGACATCGAGGCAATTGCGCTCGTACTGCTCGTGCAAATAATCCTCAATCCAAAAGGCAATTTCTAGCGGCGGATTGTTCATCGATTTGAGCTTTTGGTACTGCGATGGGGACATTAACGGCTCCAATTCTGGATTTACTGATTCTTGTCGCAAGTGCAGTTTCATCGCCACTGCAAAGGCAGGTAACAGGCGCAGGGCTGACTTTTTGAGGGCGAGATCCTGCGGGTCTTTTTCCTCAATTGCTACCCAGATTTGGCGCGCTAAATTGCGGACGTTGTTGACTAAGGTTCCCCACATTTTCCGACCTTCCCAAAATCGCTCGTAGGCTGTGTTTGTCCGAAAAACTAACAGTAAACCCAGCACAATACTCGGTACAATACTAGATAAAATGGGCAAGGAAACCGGCCATTTCAAAAAGTGAAGCAGGGAAATAAAAAGTCCAAAGCCACCGCACAGTAAAACCCGGGGCCAAATTGAGGGAATGACGGAGCCTCGAACCTGTAATGCAATTTTAAACCAAGACGGTCGATCGACATTCATGCAATTCTCCTCATAAAATTAAATCACTCGTCTGCGCCCACAGTCTATTTTCGATTGGCGATTGACAAGGGCAGGTGCAATCTGGGGGTTGGAACTTTAATCTAAAATTGGGGCTTTTCACAACTTCTATAGGGCGCTGGTATCCCTATTGGGGTGCGGTGAGAGCTTCCGAAAAAAGCTTTCCTACAAACAACCTTTGGATTTTACCCAAAAAATTCATCTTTAGGATAAATTTAAAATCTAAAATCTAAAATCTAAAATCAATTGACTGATGCACTTAATTAGGTAAGATTGGTTGTGTATCTTTAATATCTCAGCTTCCGTGCAAGAGCTACCGACATCTTTGCCCCCGAATTCTCCCCGATTGCCCAACCAACGGTGGCAAATTTATGCGCCTCAACCGCAGCAAGCCGAACAGTTTGCCGCAGAAATCGGTTTGTCGTCTTTGCTAGCACAGGTACTGATTAACCGAGGTATCGATTCTGTTGAAGAAGTGCAGGGGTTTATTGAACCGGAATCTCTGGTTTTGCCCGCGCCAATGGATGAGTTTCCCGATTTGGCGGCGAGTGTCAAATTGTTGCGGGAGGCGATTTCGGGAGGGCAGAAAATTGCGATTTGCGGCGATTACGATGCTGACGGGATGACGAGCACGGCTTTGTTGCTGCGAGCTCTCAGGAGTCTGGGCGCGAAGGTGGATTATGCTATTCCCAGCCGGATGCGGGAAGGTTACGGGATTAACGATCGCATTGTAGAAGAATTTCACGCCGAAGGTGTCGCTCTGATTCTCACGGTAGACAACGGGATTGCAGCCTATGGGCCGGTTGCCAGAGCGCGAGAACTCGGTGTTAAAGTTATTATTACAGACCACCACGATTTGCCGCCAAAACTGCCGCCGGCGGATGCTATTCTCAACCCGAAATTAATTGCGGAATCTTCGCCTTATCGCGGCTTGGCTGGGGTAGGTGTTGCCTATGTTTTGGCGATTACTTTGGCTCAGGATATGAAGAAAGTTGGCGGCTTGGTGAATCCGCTGCTGGAGTTATTTACTTTGGGAACTATTGCGGATTTAGCTCCTTTGACTGGGGTTAATCGCCGCTGGGTAAAGCGGGGTTTGCGACTGTTGCCTCACTCGCAATTGGCGGGGGTTCAAGCTTTGATTCAGGTGGCGGGAGTACAGGCGGGAAGTGCGGAAACTTTACCTCTTTTTAATTCAAAAAGTCAAGCTAATAATACGTTAAAGCCTGAAGATATTGGCTTTAGGTTGGGGCCGCGGATTAATGCTGTGGGGCGGCTGGCTGACCCTCAAATTGTGATCGAGTTGCTGACGACGGACGATCGCGAATTGGCACTCAAAAACGCCATGCAGTGCGAACAAATCAATCAGCGCCGGCAGGAGTTGTGTCAGGAAATTGAGCAGGAAGCGATCGCCTGGTGCGAGAAAAGTGCGATAAATTTACAGCAGGAACGGGTGTTAGTTGTTGTGCAACCCGGTTGGCACCACGGGGTGATCGGGATTGTGGCTTCTCGGTTGCTGGAACGTTACGGCGTACCCGTTTTTATCGGTACTTTTGAGGATGAGGGAGGCGAAAAGGCTAATATCATCCGGGGTTCGGCGAGGGGAATTCCTGAATTTAATGTATTTGACGGGCTGAATTTTTGCGCTGATTTGTTAACTAAATTTGGCGGCCACAAAGCGGCTGGCGGTTTTTCTATGCCGGCCCAAAATCTCGAACAATTTCGCCATCAACTGTCAGTTTTTGCCAATCAATGTTTGCAGCCAGAACACCTCAAACCGCTGGTTTCTGTAGATGTGCGAGCGGATTTGGCTGAGATTAATCTCGATCTTTACCGACAAATTGATGCTTTGGAACCCTGCGGAATTGAAAATAAGGCTCCTGTATTTTGGACGGCTAATGTTTGCATCACTGAACAGAAAATTGTGGGTAAAGGAGGCCACGTTAAACTAACTGCAACTCAAGATGAAAAAGGCTCGCCTAGTGTGAAGGGGATTGCTTGGCGTTGGGGGGAATATTTTCCTTTGCCTCGGCGGGTTGATATTGCTTACCGATTGCGGGAAAATAGTTTTAATGGCAAGACATCGGTTGAGTTAGAATTGTTGGGTGTCCGCTTGCCGGCAAGTGCTGCTAGTTCGAGGCCGCCGATGTTTGGAAAAGTTGAGTTTGATTATTGCGATCGCACTTATTCTTGCAGTCTGTCTCCCGCAGGTTCTCAAGAGGAATTGAGAATTCGCAACTCTCAAGGACAAGTTTTGGCTGTTGCACCCGGACAACACATCGGTTTGTTAGGTAACTCCCGCAAAGATGCTAGAGAAGTCGATGTATCTCTACCTTTTTTTGAGAATTTGATTCAAACTGCTAAACACGCCCTGGGTATTTGAGCGCTCGGTATTTGATAAAAAATCTCGTGCAGCATGAATTGGCAATCGAGCGTTGTGAATTTTGCCTAATTTAAAACTCAAAACTCCCAACTCTCGATCGCCCAGGAGCGTGCTATAATTACAGATCGCCGCCTTTAGCTGCGAGCAGAAAAATTACGATCGGGCCGCTGAGCACGACGGCTGCGAGTAAAGCTACCTGAACAATGAGTTGGTAGTTTACACCGCCCAGGCCGCTGAAAATATCGGTTATAAAGTCCATGTCTCCTCCTGACTGTAGTTATTAAGTCTAGATTGTTGAATTAGAAAATCCGCTTCTGATTTTACCGGGCTATTGTCCCTCTTGTTTAAGGAAATTTACAAAAGTCAACAAAATGTAAAGAACGATCAACCTCTCAGTGACAGCAAACCAGGGACTTGATGCCCCTTCCCCGAAAGTGAGCGGAATCTAAAACCTCAAATCTAAAATCGAACGCCCCGGGAGGAGATCCGCCTCGGGCACTGGCAATTGATATACTTGAAGAGCCCCAATCTCCTAGAGTTTGGCATTTTCCACATAATGCTCCGAATCTAAAATCTAAAATCTAAAATCTAAAATCAAACTATGGCTACTTGGCGTTGCGTAAAGCAGTGCGGTGCTTGTTGTTACCTCGACCCAACAGAGCGCCCAGACTTAGACGAGTATTTATCTGAAGACGAATTAGCGCTCTACTTGAGCTTAGTCGGAGATGACGGTTGGTGTATCAATTTTGACAAAGCGACCCGAGAATGCGGAATTTATGGCGATCGACCGCGCTTTTGTCGGGTAGACTCAGAGGTGTTTCAGGAAATGTACGGCGTTGAGCCGGCCCAATTGAACGATTTCGCGATCGACTGCTGCTTAGAGCACATTGAAGACCTCTATGGCGATCGATCTTTGGAAATGATCCGCTTCAACCAAGAAGTCGGAATTCTCGCCTTACCCGACAACTAACAATCTCCAGGTTGATTATTCCAGAGAGTGTCAAAATAGACAAATCACGGAAATATCGCGCAGTTGAGTTGAGCCATGAGTAATCGAGAGGGTTTTACAGGGGGATTTATTGCAGGAGCGGCAGTTGGCGGCTTGGTGGGTGCAGTTTTGGGCGCGGTGCTGTCGCGGCGCGCTGCTGAAGCTATGCTGAGCGAACCTTCAGACGCAAAGGTAAGAAAGATTCGCCAGAAGAAAGCAAGCCAACTCGAAGCCGAAGGGATGGAAGTAGCAAGGCTGAGTTTGGAAGATAAAATTGCCCAGCTAAATCAGGCAATAGATGACGTGCGGCTGCAACTCGGCGACGTAAACGGCAACGCGCCGGCGCACAGCAGCGAGGGTTCGATCGCCCAAGACTCGTGAATCAATGTACGATTTTAGATCGGTCTGGCAGATCAATGCGGGCGATCGGTCAACTGTCGCACATTTCTCTCTTCATTTTTCCAGCTAAAAGGGGGAGACAGAAGCAACAAGGAACAACAAAAACGCTCCTGGCCTCCCCAACTCCCACTCCCCCCACTCCTCCAGCTATGCTAAACTCAAACTTAAAGTGTCTGTAAACTTTACTCGAACTACAACCAGAATATATGAGTTATTCCATAGGCCTTTTGGCAACCACGCTGTCCACATTTCTGCAAATCTATGTAGTCCTAATGATTTTTAGGGTGCTGTTAAGCTGGTTCCCCAATATCAATTGGTATGACCCCCCGTTTTCGATTTTGAGTCAGTTAACAGATCCTTACCTGAATCTATTCCGATCGATTATCCCCCCCTTGGGAGGGATTGACTTTTCGCCACTGATTGCGTTTTTTGTACTTCAGTTCGGCTCGGAATTCTTGATCGGTCTTTTGACCAACTTGCAAACATCTTTATAGTTTGAAAAGCTTAAGTTTTTAAGCATCGAGCATAACTTGTTTGCCAGACCTAGCTGCCTGCAACTAAATTTTAGATTTGACATTTTTAGATAAACTCCCCGGTTGAAAAGCTGGGGAGTTCATCGTACATTAGAAATGACAAATTGCCAGCCACTCAACAATCTCAAATCTCAAATCTCAAATCTCAAATCTCAAACTGCATCGCAGTTTCACGGGCAGCCAACCCAAAATCTCTTTCTCAGCAATCTAAAATCTCAAAGAGTTTCATTAGCGGCGAACCACGCCAGTAAAACCTGTAGCTTTAAACTGCTTGAGCTTCAAAGGTGTTCGTTGATTGGAGGCAACCGAAATTCTGATCTGAAAATCGCTAACTCCGGGAGGAACTTCTTCTATAGATCCCAAACGAGTGCGGTTTTGCATCACCGGATTGTCGTCGGCATCATAAATGCGGCCGAAAATATCGGCATTGACAACTGGTTTCCCGCTGCTATTTTCAGCTTTCCCAGTAATCAAAAAGCAGGTAGCTTCCATAGAACTGCCGCTAGTGACAGTTCCTTCTGCCATTTCGGCCGGACATTCGTGATAAGAAAGGTCGGAAAGTTTAATCGGCGTCAGAGCCCAAGCAGGTGGAGTGAATACCAAACTAAAAATTCCGATCGCGCAAGTAGCAAAAAAAAGGCTGATAGCTCGAAATTTCATAAATGGCAGCGCCAGTATATTTTAATTCTCAGCTTAGCGCGAATTCACGATCAAATTTTCAACATCAGGTAGGGAAAAGGCACTGCGCTGTTTCCCTACCGCGATCGCCAATAGCATCAGTCTAAGCCTAAATGCTGCCGCAGGGCTTGGCGCATCACATCGACTGGGACTGATTCTGTGTCCAGCCAAATTTTCAAGGCGGCTGCTCCTTGTTGAACGAGCATTTCGAGTCCGTCAATAGCTAGCGCTCCCCGAAGCTGTGCGTCTTTGATAAACTGGGTAGGATTAGGGGTGTAAATTAGATCGTAGACGATCGCACCTGCTGAAATTCGATCGATCTCACCAGCCGCAACCGGCGACTTTTCCCCCTGCGGATACATCCCCACAGGCGTCGTGTTCACCAGCAAATCTGCCTGCGAGATTAACCTTGACAAATCATTCCAAGTATGCACCTGCAAATTCTGCACGGGCATCGGAGAATTGACCCAACTCTGCTGAAATTCCCCTAAATTTTGTTCGTTGCGGCCGACAACGTGAATCTCTGCACATCCCAATTGAGCGCATCCAGCCACAACAGCTCTCGCCGCCCCCCCATTCCCCAAAATTACCGCTACTTTCTGACTCCAATCGGAACCCCCCCTAGCCCCCCCTTGGTAAGGGGGGGGACAGGATTCAACAGCCGTATTGCCCGTTTCTAAGGGAGAGATCGCGTCTTTAGCCCCCCCTTGGTAAGGGGGGGTTGGGGGGGTTTGCAGCGGCGCGAGAAAGCCTTCAACGTCTGTATTTGTACCGCACCAACCTTTGTCAGTCAGGTATACGGTATTGACTGCGCCGATCGAGCGCGCGATCGGGGAAACATCCGACAACAGCGGTAAGATGGCTTGTTTGTGCGGAATCGTGATGCTAAATCCCCGAACGCCGATCGCCGCAAATCCTGCAAGAGCAACCTTTAAATCCTCTGGTTTTACCGGAAATGGGAGGTAAACAAAATCGACTCCCAAGTGGGAAATAGCAGCATTGTGCATCGCCGGCGACAAAGAATGTGCGATCGGATGACCAATTACTGCTAACAGTTTAGTAGTGCCTTTAATCATTTTTGTTAGTTGACGGTTGACTGTTGACGGTTGACTGTTAACGGTTGACTGTTGTGAGTTTTAATACCAGATCCTGCTACAATACCGCTCTTATTCTTTAGTCCGCGCAGGCGGACTTCGTTTGACTCTCGACAGCGATTTCAATCGCCGAGTGACTATCAACCGTCAACCGTCAACTGTCAACTGTCAACTGTCAACTGTCAACTGTCAACTGTTTGCCGAAACTCCTTGGCGTCAGCCAAAATCGGGTTGACATCAAACCAATAATCCTCGCCGTAACGGTATTCAAACACCCAGAGACTTCGCAGCAAGATTTGGTATTTAGTTTCCCCGTTCACAGTTTTGGTAGCGGATACTTGGCGCAGTAATTCCCACTCCTCCGGTTCGATCGCCAAAGTAAGCTGGTGGCGGCGCTGGATGATCACATTTTCCAAAGTTTCCCGCGACAGAGGAGGGTCTTGTTTCTGCAGACAGCTATACAGCAGTTGCAGCAAATTGCGGACATGACCCCCGCTAACTCGACACAGGCGATCGAGAGTTTCCGCAGAGTCGAAAACTTTGCCTACCAAAGCATAGCGCTGTGAAGGGTGCACCGTCGGAAAAGCCCGCGCCAGAACCATCTGCCGCAGCAATTCCACACCCTCAGAGCACTCAGAACCGTCGCTCAACTGCACCGGCACCATCGGCAAAACCTTCGGATCTACCCCAAATCGATTGGTCAACTGGCCCAAGTCGTTAGAGAAAATCAGCACCAAAGGAATTGTATACACGACGTGGCAATTTAGTCTTGCCAACTGTTCGCCGCGATCGACAAACAGGTATTCCGGCTGAAGCCGCCCCGTCGGTTTCGCGCACAGGTGTATGCGATCGAGATTGTCGATAATTACGACAAGTCCTTGTTTCCCTTGGCGTTTGAGTTCTTGATTAGCCGGCTCCAACAACTCCTTATTCAGCGCATCTAAAATTACGTTAGTTCGCGGCTCCAAATATTGCCTCAACTCCGATCGCAGATTCGGAGCATCTTTCGCCTTAGCCGTAATTTTGCCAATTCCCAGCGCTAGAGAAAATTCTCCCTCCGTGCTGGCATTTATTTCCCCAACACCAGGGACATTAGCTTCAGCGCTCAAGTCTATTTGAGTTTGAAAAACATCAGCAACCCCTTTGAGCAAAGCTTTAAAACCCCTCGGTTGCAGCTTGATTTTCATTTTCTCAATGCTTTCGCTCACCTGACGAGCAACGCTCAACAAAATGTCAGTGATATCGACATCTGCCATGTCTAAGTCTTTACTCGACTCAAAGTAAACAACATGAAATCCTTGTTGCTGCAATTGAGTTTGCAGCCGCAGCAATTCTGTTGATTTACCAGAGCCGATGTGACCGGTGAATAATTGACAGGTAGGTGCATCGGGGGACAGACGGCTGATGGTGCGCTCCAATTGTTCGACGATTGTGCCACCCCGCACTGAAGAGAAATCGATATAGTATTGTCGGTCTTTTTGATTTGCTACTGCCAGGGTGTAGCTGGGATTGCAGGCGCTATAAAATTTCTGTAAATTTAGTTCCATACCCTGTTCCATCTTTCACAACATTATGCCCTAATAGTTTATTCGTTTTGCTACTTTACTAATCAGAACAAGTACCCGTTGATTCTAATATTTTATTTGGTCGCCAAGATCTCGATGTAGCTTGTACAATTTTAGATTTGAGATTGGGAATGACTCCTCACTCTAGCACTCCTCGCATCATTTGTGAATTTCTTACTCCCTCCCCTTGATAAGGGGAGGGTTGGGCTGGGGTAAAAAGTTTACGACTCCTGCAAGGATTGCTATATCTGGGTTTTGACCTTCCCTAGATTGGTATTTTTTTTTACTTTTATTAAAATACGCACTCACCAATTATACCTAATTTTTGCAGACTGGGAATTAAGGGAAGTCACTAATACCCGATCGCTAGACAATCGCTCTGTCTGTAACGATCACGATTTTGTATATTGAAATCAAAGACGAAGAGTTAGCGGTAATGTTCTCGCGTCAAAGTGGCTATTTTAGTACGGTTAACCGAATGTAGAAAGGGCGGGCACTTGCACCCGCCCCGATGTGATTATCAAGTCTAGATTAGCTCAAATCTCAAACTTCAAATCTAATTGCTTCACCAAATCCCGTGGCAGATGTAAAAGCCAGCAAAATTAATACCAATTGCATTCTTTTTTTAAACTTGTCTTATTTTCCCTATAAACCAGGTTTCTTACCACACACTCTCCTTCCTAACTCTGTTCCCAGGACTATTAAAAAAGTCTTTATCCCCAATCAAATAAAACTTTCATATCCTCTTCATCTGCGTGCATCTGCGTGTATCTGCGGTTAAAAATCCCCACATTATACAAAAAAAAGGGCTGGCAATTATACCAGCCCTTCAACTAATTTGAGATGTTAAATTAGCAGTAATCTAACATCTCAAACCTCAAATCAATCTAACTTCTGTCAATAGCAGCTACTGGCTCAAAGCTTGGAACCACCAACTCATCATTCTGCTTGGTGAGTAGATTGTACAGCCTTTCGGTATTCGGGAAATTCGCAGCAGGCAGAGTCGGAAAGCGACGGTAAGGAACAGTATCCTCGCCAAACGCCTCCGCATATTCAACGCTGTTCAACATTGCGTTGATAAAGCCCTTAATCCCTTTAGTTGCCAAAATTTGGTTGTACGTCCGAATCTCCGCTTGATTGCGGGGAGCGCGGCCCAAAAAGTGCTTGGTTCCCAACTCAATCACCTTAGTATTGGGATAAGGTGCGTAGAATTGTTTGACGTACAGCGACGAGCAGCCCAAAGCCTCAATGAACTCCTTGAGATTGATTTCATTGTTGCCCAGTTTGCTTTCCAGCGCCGTGAATTCATTCTTCACAACATACGGGTTGATGTCGCGCTCAAAAACTTGACGGTAAGCAGCTTGAATTAAAGTTTTCAAAGCTACTTTGTCCGAAGTAGTCGTCAGCTTGAACATCTTAGTTTGTTCACGCCGCTTGCTGACACCTTGAGCAATCCGACTTTGCAACTCGATATCGCCCCGCGAGCCTGCTGCACCAAGTTCGATAAACCGAGGAGTTTCGGGCGTCACAGCTTGGACATTTTGCTCAGCGACGGAACCCGATCGCATCGTCCGCATCGACAAACCAGCGGGAGTCACGTAGCGCTCGTAGGGTACAGTATCTTCCCCGAAAGCTTCGTTGTACTCCAGAGAATCCATGATGCCGTCAACCAGCGCGTAGAAACCCTTCTTGGCGCAAATGTCAAAGTAAGCGTTCATTTCCTGACGGCCGTAGGTAGGGCGGCCCAGGAGTCTGCGGTGAATGTACTCGATCGCCTTACAAACGTAGAGCTTGCTCCAGTACATATTGCGGAACACATCAGACTTCGCCAACATCCGAATAAACTCGCGCATCGGAATGTCGCCGTTTTCCAGCTTAATTTCCGCTACCTTTTGGCGCTGGCCGTCGAACACATCGCGACCAAACACTTGCAGGTAAGCAGCCCGAATCACCGCTTGGGTGGAGCTTTCGGTAAATTTGACACTGGAAGCACTGCTGTAGCTGCTTGCTGACACACCGCGAATTGATTTTTTATTAGATGTGTAACCACCGGGGAGCTGGTCTAATTTAAAGACCTTGGGGCCCAGAGAGCCTGGAGCCTTGCCCCTGGCATCCGGGTTGCTCAATTGGTTTTCAATACCTGCACCTTGACGGATCAGGATACGGCGGGTGTCTTTGCCGAAGGGAGCCGGACGGCTCTTGGGGTTGCGAGTTTCTTTCGGGAAAATCGCGCCGAACTGAATTTCTAAGGGGTCATTGCCAACACCGTAAACGTGCTGGTCTGGTAGCGGCTGAGTGTAGCCCGCAAACAAGGTGATGAACTGAGGAACCTTGCGGAACGGAGCGCTGAAATTGAACAAATCAATTTGCGGGCCCCAGTTGCGACATTCCTGAGCTTCTTGGCCCAAACCGCGCAGGTAAGGCACGGTTTCTTCGCCGAAGTAGTCGGAATATTCCTGGGAATAAACCATCGCGTCTACGAGGGCTGCCAAGCCGCCTTTAGTGACGATCGCAAAATACTTGCTAAATTCCTCCCGCGAGCTCAAACCGCGGCCCAAGAAGTGGCGGGCGGCCAATTCTACAGCGCGGCTGTTGACAAACGGCTCGTAGAATTGCTGGCGGTACAAAGGAGATTTGCCAAGGCGACGAATAAACTCTTTCATCGAGATTTCGCCATTTTTGACCTTGGATTCCAAGTCAGAAATGCTTTGGCTGTATGCGCGGCTAATGTCGCGCTCGAATACTTGGCGGTAAGCTGCTTTGATTACTTCTAGCTTTTCGGCCGAAGACAGGCCGGTTTTCATGACGAATTTCGACCGTCGCTCCGCTGCGTTGAAGTAGATTTGAGGCAGTTGCAAGCCTTGCTGGTCGTTGCTTTCGCGCTGCCGCACCTTGTCTGAAGGTGTGGGAGCTTTGAATTCGGTAATTGCTACGTCGAAATACTGTCCGACGATCGCACTTGCCTCTGCATTGTTTTTGAAATAGCCCAAAGATGCTGCCTTCATTTCCTGCATTGCCACAATTGTGGCCGCCGAAGAGCAAGCATTTTCGATGATTTCCCGCAATCCGCGCACGTTCACCGAAATAATGTTCGGGTCGCCAGCGACAATTGCGTAGGTGATGTAGCGCAAAAACCAGCTCAAGTCGCGCAGAGATTTGGTCATGTTGCCCGGGCCGTAGCGCGAGACATTGATCGGCTGAAATCCTGCTGGGACTGGGCCGCTGTAGCCACCACCGTTGCCAGAAAACAGATTTCCCAGCCCCAAGAATCCGCCACCGCCTGAGCCGTTGCCGCCGCCTGCGCGACCTTCAACGTAGGTGACATTTCCCAGTTTCATGCCTTCAGAGACATTCGCCGAGCCGCCACGAGCCGCACCGGCCATAGCCATCGCAGGTTCTTGTGGTCTTTCCAAAAATGCCAGCGGGGAACCGCCGGTAAAAATCCGGTTGGCTGCGCGGGATACTATCAGTTCCGAGTTTTGGGTCAGCGTCGCAGAGATATCGATCCGCAGAGTCCCTGAACTGAAATAACTTGCCAGTTCGCTGAGTTCGCCCCGCTGTAGGAAGCGGTCTTGCTGTTCTGCTTGCGAAATTGTTGCGACCGGTACAGTTTGATATAGTTGCGGACGCGCAACCGAGCTTCCACCACTTGCCTTTACAGTCATTAGACTCCTTCGCTCCCTATCTAAATCGTTGTAGCATTTACCCAGACTAACCCTGCCTTCTCATGCAGGTTCAAGTAGGTATTTTTGCTTTGTTTACTTTTTGCCTTTACCTGTCACGAGGTTCGGGCGCGCTTACTTTCTTAGATTAAAATGTTTTGGTTTCATCTTTCTGCCTGCCGGGAAATGTCCGATCCGAAGGCAGGCACGGGGTACTCCCTCCGCTGCGCTCCGCCCGTACACTCGTGGAAAAAAAGACTCGGCAGGAGAGTTGCCTTTGGGCGATTGCAGCCAGTGCCGTCAATTAAGGGAAAAGAAAATCAAAAATTTTCTTCTGCCTTTTTCTGGGCGTTTAACTTTCTGCTTAAAGACGCCTCCGCTTTACCCGACAGTTCAGCGGTGGGTTATTGACAGTCCTTATTTGTTAAAAAGCCTGTCGAGATTTATTGTATAGATTTAAGAGAGCTTATATGAGAAAAAATGATAAGTTTTATTACGCAGAAGCTGTCAGGGCTTGGCTATCAGGGGTTAGTCGATCGCCCGATCCCTCTGTTTCAGGCTTGCCCAACTATCGCGAAGCGACACTTTTGTTGCGAGTAACGCAGCCACAGAAGTGGATGGCGTAGCGCTGTTACCCCGTAGCTACTGACAACCAATCTCAAAACCCACGCACTATTACCTCACCTATGGATACTACGCCTGATATCAGCGCTGCCGTGCGGCGGCTTTACGATACTTTCCCCTTCCCGCCCGATCCTTTGTCAGATGAACCGCCCCCTGGGTACAACTGGCGCTGGAGTTGGCCTGATGCTTACAATTTTTGCACCGGCCAAAAGCCGCCAAAACTGGATATTCGGATTTTAGATGCCGGCTGCGGCACTGGTTCGAGTACGGATTACCTGATTCACCTCAACCCGGAAGCGTCCGTAACGGCGATCGACCTTAGTTCCGGTGCTTTGAAGGTAGCACAAGAACGCTGCAGGCGATCCGGGGCGCGAGAAGCCGATTTTCGCCATCTCAGCATCTACGATGCGGCCGAGTTAGATGGCGAGTTTGATTTGATCAACTGCGTCGGCGTGCTGCACCATTTGCCCGATCCGATTCGGGGCATTCAAGCGCTGGCGGCGAAGTTGGCAAGCGGCGGTTTGATGCACATTTTTGTGTATGCTGAGCTCGGACGCTGGGAGATTCAACTGATGCAAAGGGCGATCGGGCTTCTGCAAGGAAACCAAAAAGGTGACTATGCTGATGGTGTCAAAGTCGGCCGTGAAATCTTTGCTTCTTTACCAGAAAATAACCGCCTTGTCAAGTACGAAAAACAGCGTTGGGCCGGAGAAAATCAGCGGGATGAATGTTTTGCCGATATGTACGTTCACCCGCAGGAAATTGACTACAATATCGAGACTTTGTTCGAGTTAATCGACGCTTCGGGATTGGAATTTCTCGGTTTTTCTAATCCGGGATATTGGCAGTTAGAGCGACTTTTGGGCAAAGCGCCGGAATTGCTAGAAAGAGCGAAAGGCTTGACGGAACGGGAGCTTTATCGATTAATTGAATTGTTGGATACGGAAATCACGCATTACGAGTTTTTCTTGGGTAAAAAGCCGATTCATAAAATGGATTGGTCGGACGATCAGGCACTTTTGGCGGCAGTGCCTGAGTTGAGTGTTTGCATTCACGGTTGGCCGAGCGATCAAGTGTTTGATTGCAACTACCAATTAATCAATTTGTCAAGTGCTGAATTTAAGTTTTTGCAAGGTTGCAATACCAGAAGTGTGGGAGAGATTTTGGCGGATGTGGAGATCGGATTGGATGAAGTGCGATCGATCTTTGCCAAACAGCTAATATTGCTAACACCAAGATAATTCGGCGGTTGAAACCGCTTCTTGTCAAACAAAGTCGGCCTCCGCCGACTAAGAAAAGATAAATATGTCATTGCGACTGATATCAATTCCGGTAACACCGGAATGATATAGAGGAGACGGCAGTGCCGTCTCCCTACCGACAATAATATTGTAGGGAGACGGCACTGCCGTCTCCTAATGTTTTGCTCGTTCCCAGTTAATCCTGGATGCACGTACTAGGATTTTCTGTGATTGCGAAGGTAGTGAAGCAATCTCAAAGCAGACGCACCTTTCCCAAATCCCAAATCCCAAATGGATTGACACAGGCCCCCCTCTGCGGCTACGCTTTGAAGTTAGAGGTTGCTTTGCTTGTAGAGGAAGTAGCCCGCGTCGCCCAAAAATCTAGTTGCACTGCCCAAAGCTGTTACTAGCAGCAATGGACAGCTAACCGCCAAACTGGTATCAGCAGTCTGGAGGCTAACGGAGTATCTTAACATCCTCTGTAGCCGCCCTGCTATGCGTTGAAATGCGGGGCGGCTGGGTTTTTGGGTTTTTCTAGAAAACCCAAAACCAGGAGAACATAATTATGTCACAGGAATTCTTGCCTGACGACAACAAATTTGCTCGGCCAAATGACGACTCAGCAGCAGTATCGGAACAGGATGTGGTTTGTGTAACGGTGACAGGTTCGCCCAAGGGTGTCAGGGAAACCATACTCACTTTGTACCGTCTGGGATTTGCGGAAGTCGGCGATTGGAGTCAGCTACAGCGTGCAGCTAATCCGAAGCAAGTAATGAGTGTGCTGATTCGCCGTCGGAAGCGCAAAGCGTAGGTGTTTGCTCGTTCCCAGGCTCTAGCCTGGGAACACATTCCATGAGGCTCTGCCTCCTGTTTTTATCCGCTAGCGAGGCAGAGCCTCTGGATCTCGGTTCCCAGGCTAGAGCCTGGGAACCAGTTAATAAGACAAATATCAGGCACGTTATTTTACTAAATCAGGATAAGAGCATATCCTGATTTAGAGGCTGAAACATCTATAAATCAAGCTAGACGGGGAAACACACATTTCCCCGCCTAAGCCCTGTAACCCTTGTAAAATAGATAGTGTGATATCTTTAATTTTTAAACATTAAGTTTTTGAAAAATACAATCAACAACCTCTTGAACTGTTACTATTTTATCCACTTCTTCATCGTGAATTTCAATATTAAATTCCTCTTCTAACCCCATAATTATTTCAAATTTATCAAGAGAATGCGATGAGTTTAAATAACTCATACCTGAAGCGTATATCGAAATAGCACCCAACACATCCCCCAAAAAAGGTATAGGTATGTTAGCAGGGATTGGAGGTTTATCTACAGTTTTTACATCCTGATTAATCTTAGTATTGACAGTAACCTCAATTAAATCAAGTTTGTAATAATTCGCAACAAACGATTGAACTTTTTCAAAAATTACTGATTTATCCATACTGTTACACTCCCTGTTTAAAAACTAAATATCGTAAAACTTACTAAATCATGATAGGTGGTGAAACCATCATTTTTATTTTCCAAATTCTATATGAAAAAATCTTTCTTTTTTACTAATAGCTTGATATTCACCATTCAAATCAGCCTGATTTGTTAAATACCTAGCAGCTAAATTAAAATCAAAATCAAATGTTTCTGTATAAGTATTTCTTAAAGTGTATTCTTGTATTTTGTTAAGATTAAATCGTCTGCTCTCAAATATGGAAATAAGTTTACTGTCATCAGAAAACCATAAAGAATTTTCTAATAAATTTGAATCTATATCAACATAATTACCTTCAAAGTTGACAACTAAATCTTTATTTTTCTCAAATTCACTAGAAAAGTTTACACCTCCCTTGGCATCAACTAAAACTGTATCTACCCCGGTATTGATAGTGCCTGACTTCTGTGAATTATCAATCTCCATAATTTTTAAAGACTTAGCTCCCATCCGACCGAGAAGAACTATTAACTCATCATCCTTTTCCAAAGCTAGATTTTTATGATAGTGTTCAAGACGAGTTAAACGTAAACCATCACGGGGATGTAAAGTATAAGTGCCAATTGAAAGATTGCGACTTCTAGGATATTTTTTTCGAGCTATTTCAAGAGATATAATTTCAACTTTTTCCATTTGGTTAGTGATATTTGGTAAAATAGTTGCGATAGTTTTTCTTATAACAAGTTTAGCAAATTCTTCTCGCCGTTCTTTTTGAGTGAATAAGGTTTCAATTGCGTTAATTCCTGCATCACGTATCTTATCAGTAGGTAGAGGAAAACTTAATAAATAGTCAAAGACGTTCGTTTTAGGTAGTGGTTTGTTTTTGTACTCTAATATTTTTTCAAAAGCCTTTTGAGTTTCTTCTATAATTTCCGCCTCCTGTTGTAGCAAGAAATTGTGTATATTATAGTTTTTGATTGAAAAAGATTCTCTTTCATTTTCAGTCTCAATAGTTGTGTTAGCATGAGCAATTTTTATGATTTTCATTTTGGTTAAATTATTTTACAACCTGAAATTAAAAAATGGGGAATCGACATTTCCCCGCCTAAGTCCTGTAACCCTTGCAGCTACTTCATGTTATAAGTATCCTACTCGCGATTTCTAACTTCCGTATTGTTCAATTCGTCTAACTTACTTTTCCAACCTTGTCGATAGGCTAACTCTCGTTCTTGCTTAGAAGCCCGTGAATTATCAACATCTTGTTCAAAACGATTATTTTCAAGATTCTCTAATAGTTCCTCATATTCCTTTTTGTAAGAATCTTCATTGTCGTTTGTAATCTCACGAGTAGTATAAGAATACCTCATACAATCCAACCATCCCTTTGCATGAATGAAAGCTTGTTCAGGAATGGGATAATTGGGAGTTACATATTCCTTAGAAGTTGAAAAAACACTTTGGTTTATAGTGAGTGGTCGATAAGAAACCTTGACTTGCTCACCTTCTGAAGTTGATTTCAGCTCAAGATTAGCGTTTAGATAATGTCGAGTACGATATTCAGTCATAAACAACTACCTCAATGATTTTTTCAAATTTACCTTTTAGAATAACACATAAAGTATTTACATAAAACACCACTTAAATCTGCCACGCCTCTCATCGTTTTGACCGTTCCGACCTCACAGCGCTGTGACCGCTCCGACCGTGCCACCCCCTCCCACACCATCCCAGTTTTTAAAAAAGCTGTGGGTTCTCAGTCGAGTGTGTGACGCAAAAAAGCTAGACCGCCACCGCTCCATTCCGATCGCTCCGACCGTGGCAACCCCGCCAGACGTTAGGCCCGCGCTAGACCTGTGCTAGACCCGCGAGTTCTGCCTGTAGTGGAATTCTGCCAGCCGTGACACTGCCAGCCATCCAATGACCCCAAAACCCGCTAGACCCCGCCAGATGGTGCATTTTGTAGCCTTGCTTGTGGTGTCGGGGCGATCGCCCCGTGTCGATCGGACTGCCGCCAATTTTGGAGTCTTATTGGTGGAAAACCCTACTAAATTCGGCAGACATCAAAGCCTGTCTTGCTTTTGCCGCAGACCATGAGAAAACTGATCCGCCCTGGCTACTTTCAACGTCAGGGTTCTTTTTTTCTCCCTACTTGCTCAAACCTGAAATCCTGACCTAAACAAACCAGGATTATTTGCAGTTATAATTACGCTTATTAGTACCAAATATTGCTTTATGGACTACCACGACATCATCACAATTGAACCGGGAAAACGCAGTGGCAAACCATGTATTCGGGGAATGCGAATCACCGTCTACGATATCTTAGAATATCTCGCAGGTGGCATGACGGAAGCAGAAATTCTCGAAGATTTTTCCGAACTAACTTCGGCAGACATCAAAGCCTGCCTTGCTTTTGCCGCAGATCGTGAAAAAAAGTTATTTGTGGCATCCCTGTGAAACTACTGTTGGACGAAAACCTCTCAGACCGAATCACTCCGAGAATTATCGGTTTTTATCCCGATTCTGCTCATGTCAAAACCCTAGGACTGACAAATACTGATGATGCAGTAATCTGGGAATATGCAAAGGCAAATGATTTTGTGATTGTTTCCAAAGATTCTGATTTTCATCAACGGAGTTTACTTTACGGTCATCCTCCCAAATTTATTTATCTCCGTGTTGGCAATTGCTCAACATCTAAAATTGTTCAAATTCTGCGAGACGAAATCGACATCATTACGCAGTTTGGAGATAGAGAAGCAGAAAGTATACTGGTCTTGTCCTAGCATGAAACCATGTTGTATATAGCAGAAACCGACAATGACAAATGAAACCTGGATTGTTTACAAATCTGAGTCTATGGACGCGACTGGATGGGAAAACCGTCAGTTGATGCCGGGGACTTCTTTAACAGATATCCTACATGAAGAGTGGGACAGTTCTGGGGTTTTGCCCGAAGTGGGCGATCGCATCCGCGAGTATGCTCAAATGGAACCAGAAACCACCAGCGGAATTACTCACGGACGTGATGGCGACTGGGTTGTCACCGGTATCAACCAATTCTCATCCTTTGATACCAACCAGCGAATTGTTGTATGTTATTGCGCTTATCAGCCTGTGAAACCCGATTGGGAAAAATTAGGCAGATGTGCACCAGTAGCGGCTACAGCAGCATAATCAGATAATTAGCCGCCGATTTGAGACATTGTGCGGCTATAATTTCCCTGAGTAGTTCCCGAATCCCGCTGCTTGAAATTAATCTCCGGTTTAATCTCTAATATTTGCCGCACTCGATCGCGCAATTCGACTGTAGACACCCCATCCCGTAAAGCAGTTTTCAAATCAATTTGCCCCGTTTCGTTCAGCAGACAAGGCCGCAGCCACCCGTCAGCCGACAAACGCATCCGGTTGCACCGATCGCAAAAACACTCGGACATTTGGCTGATAAATCCTAAAGTGCCCTTCGCCCCCGGAATTTGAAACACATCCGCCGGCCCGTTACCGCGAATTCCCGACTCGGCCAACCCGTATTTGTCGCTAATTTGTTGCCGCAAATCTGCTGATGCTACCCAACCTTTATCGCCAAATAAGTCGCCATTGCCGATCGGCATAAACTCAATAAATCTAACGTGCCAATTCCGGTTAATTGTTAACTCTGCCAAATCCAATATTTCCCCGTCATTCACACCGGGAATCACCACAACATTCAATTTCAGCGGGTCAAATCCAGCTAGATAAGCCGCTTGAATTCCTTCCCAAACTTGCATCCAGCGCGATCGTCCGCGACTACCAATTATCTTATCAAAAGTCTCGGGTTCCAGGGAATCCAAACTAATATTAATCCGGCGCAAACCAGCATTGTAGAGATTTTCGGCCATTCCCGCCAGCAAAAAGCCGTTGGTTGTCATTGACAAATCTCGCGTTTCCGGCAAAGATGCGATCGACCTCACCAAATCCACCACCCCAGGGCGCAGCAGCGGTTCCCCACCAGTCAGCCGAAACTTAGTAAATCCCACAGGTATAAAAACTTCGCGCAGCAGAGTTAGCAATTCCGAGTGGGTTAACAACTGCTGCTGCAATACATAGTCCAACTCGCTACCTTCCGGCATACAGTAGAGACAGCGGAAATTGCAGCGGTCTATCAAGCTAATCCGAAGGTAGTCTACGGGATTCATGTCAATACTGTATAATATTACTTAAGTATAAATCCTGATTCAATTTTCTGCAATTATTGATAGAAAGCAAAAAACCTGCATCGATTTCTCTCTACTCTCTTACTCTGCGCTCTCTGCGCCCTCTGCGGTTAATAAAAAAAATCTAATTGGCAAATCCATATATCTATGACATTCTTTAAATTTGAAGCCGATTTTGTAGAAGCCCTCCGCTGCATTCCAATGCAAGTACGCCTCAAGTTAGATACTTGCGGCATTAAACTCAAGTTGCAAGACTGGAATCATTTTACTCAAACAGAACGCCAAACAATTGTAGAGCTTCCTTGTTTGACAAGTCCAGAAATTCTCCAATATCGAGAACAGCTAAACCAAGTATTAATCAAACATACTGGTAAATCTGGAACTGATTTGGCGATCGACCCAAATCCGCCCTGGATGGATGCTGCAACCATACCAGAATCTGTGACAGCCAAAGCCCAAGAGTTTGATTTGACTATTACTTTGGCACAATGGAAGGCTTTGGGCGCGATCGAGCGATTTGCTTTAATTAAACTTAGTCGATCGAGCCACGAGAATAAAAATTTCATTCCGGCGCTTCAAGAGTTTAAGGTGATTGAATGAGATCGAATTTGAATTAACTCTTGTAGCGCGCAGAGGCAGACAAGGGAGAGTTACCTCATCGATTCGCCCGATCAACCTCTGTTTTCTCTCACTAAGTGAGAACTATTTAGTGAGAGGCACGAAGACAATGTATAAAAAAGTGGGCCTGGCGGTAGGAGAGGTAGGGTGAGGTCGATCGGACATTTAACGGGTTGAGGTTTCCGAAGCGCCCGACACCAAATTCCGGAAATTATGATTAATTTTATTTTAAGTATTGTTACCGCAGCGTGGTATGATTTTTCTGAGTTTGCAAAGCACTCGCCTGCTACCTGCATTAGTTTCTGAGCTTCGTGAACACGCAAAACACACCCACCGAACCCACACCAGCCAACGAGGATATTCCTCAAGCTGGCACTGTCGAGACAGTCTCGACAGCATCGTCCGAGACAAGCAATCCCATGCAAGATTTTTATCGCCTCCAACAAGAGTTGTTGGCATATACCCTTGCTTTTACGGCGATTATTTTTATCTCCGTTTGGATTTTTTACTCACTCAACATTGCCCTCAACTATTTGCTAGGGGCAAGCACAGGTGTGGTTTACTTAAAGATGTTGGCTAGAGATGTTGAACGAATCGGCAGCGAAAATCAACGCATCAGCAAGACCAGGTTAGGTCTGTTTTTCGCGGTGATGATAGTAGGAACACAGTGGAATCAGCTACAGATTTTACCGATATTTTTGGGATTTCTGACTTACAAAGCTGCGCTGATGGTTTACGTGATCCGAAGTGCATTAGGACTAGACTACAGGTAGATCAGGGAAGAAGAGCACAACTCAACTCATCGAATTGTATGGGGAAGCCCGTTGAATGGCAATGCTTGACGTTCTAAACACCTTTAATCGTTTCCCCCTCGCCAAATTGGAAGTTGGTCAGCAATTATACTGGCAACTCGGCGGTCTCAAAGTTCACGGGCAAGTTTTTCTAACCTCGTGGTTTGTAATTGCTGTTTTAGTTATAGTTTCTCTTTTAGGAACTAGCAAGATCCAGCGAATTCCCAGCGGAATGCAAAATTTTATGGAGTATGCGCTGGAATATATTCGGGACTTGGCTAAAAACCAAATTGGTGAAAAAGAATATCGTCCTTGGGTACCGTTTATTGGTACATTATTCCTGTTCATCTTTGTGTCAAACTGGTCTGGTGCTCTAATTCCTTGGAAGCTGATTAAGCTGCCATCAGGCGAATTGGGAGCTCCTACCGCTGACATCAACACGACAGTAGCATTTGCACTGCTGACATCTTTGGCATATTTTTATGCAGGTCTCAGCAAAAGTGGCTTGGGGTATTTTGCCCACTATGTAGAACCGGTGCCTTTCATGCTGCCGTTCAAAATCATAGAAGATTTCACTAAGCCTCTGTCTCTGAGTTTCCGTTTGTTTGGCAACATTCTTGCTGACGAATTGGTGGTCGGAGTGCTAGTATTGCTAGTGCCTTTATTTGTTCCTTTGCCAGTGATGGTTCTGGGACTATTTACAAGTGCAATTCAAGCTTTGATTTTTGCTACCTTGGCCGCAGCCTACATTGGTGAAGCTCTAGAAGGCGGTCACGGCGAAGAACACCACGATTAACTAACGACAAATGGCACAGGATGAAAGAGGAAAATAAAATTTTCTCTCCTCAAAATTACTGCTGTGAAATCGGACAATTCTGTAGACTTTCTGTTCTCAATTTTGTACTTTAGATAAGGAAAATCATCATGGATTCAACAGTTGCCGCCGCTTCCGTAATCGCCGCCGCTTTGGCAGTAGGTTTAGCCGCAATCGGCCCTGGTATTGGTCAAGGAAATGCAGCAGGTCAAGCTGTAGAAGGTATTGCTCGTCAGCCTGAAGCAGAAGGCAAAATCCGCGGCACCTTGCTGTTGAGTTTGGCGTTTATGGAAGCGTTGACAATTTATGGTTTGGTCGTAGCCCTAGTGCTATTGTTTGCCAACCCCTTCGCATAATAATTTGAAATTTTAGATTTGAGGTTTTGGAGGGTTATTCTAATCCAAAATCTCAAGTCTAAATTCGATTAAGCGAATTAGATGGAAGCCGTCAAAAAATCATGATGCACTGGACAGTATTACTAGCAGTTGAAGAAGCGGCAAAGGAAGGGGGACTGTTTGATTTAGACGCTACGCTGCCTCTGATGGCGGTGCAGTTTTTAATTCTCGTCGCAGTCTTGAATGTAATTTTTTACAAGCCGCTCAGCAAGTCAATTGACGATCGCGCTGATTACATTCGCAACACCCAAATCGCAGCCAAAGAACGCTTGGCAAAGGCTCAGCAACTAGCGCAGGAGTATGAGCATAAACTGGGAGAAACTCGCAAGCAGTCTCAATCAGTAATCGCTGCGGCTCAAGCTGAGGCTCAAAAAATGGGGTCAGCAAAAGTAGCTGAGGCTCAACAAGAAGCTCAAGTGGCGCGAGAAAAAGCAGGACAAGAAATAGAGCAGCAAAAGCAAGAAGCTATGCGCTCGCTAGAGCAACAAGTAGATGCTCTGGGCCACCAAATTCTCGAAAAGCTATTAGGGCCGTCGCTGGTCAAATAGCGAGACCGAAAAGTTTGAGATTGTGGATGCAATCTTAAATTTAACGTCGGTTCACCAAATCTGCACGCGCAATTATGGAAGAGTATCATGGGGACTGTTTTATTGCTAGCCACAGAAGCTAGCGGCGAAGGTGGTTTTGGTTTCAATTTCGATATTTTAGAAACCAATCTGATTAACCTGGTCATTATTATTGCAGTGCTGTTTTATTTCGGGCGCGGCTTTTTAGGTAAAATCCTAACTGAGAGGCGATCGGGCATCGAAGAGGCGATTAGAGAAGCAGAAAAACGCCAAAAAGATGCAGCAGCAGCTCTATCAGAGCAACAGCAAAAATTGACTGAAGCACAAGCAGAAGCGGCACGAATTCGTGCCACGGCTGAAGAAACCGCAAAGAAGGCAAAAGAAGCAATTCTAACTCAAGCGGCGCAGGAAGTTGAACGCATGAAAGCAACAGCAGGTCAAGAGTTGGAAGCGGAGCGCGAAAGAGCGATCGCCCAACTGAGATCTGCTGTCGTATCAATGGCAATGGCAAAGGTGGAAAGCCAGTTAAAAGCTAGCTTGGACGAAAACGCCCAAAACCACTTAATCGATCGCAGCATTGCGTTACTGGGAGGCTAAAAAGTGAGTATCGTTAGCACAGCAGTCTTACAGCCTTACTCATCTGCCTTGATGTCACTGGCTCAGTCCAGCAATCTCTCAGAGAAGTTCGGCGAAGACATTCGTTCTTTGCTTAGCCTACTAGAAAGTTCCGAAGATTTGCGTCAATTTTTAGCTAATCCGCTGATTAAAGCTGATGCTAAAAAAGCCGTGATTAAGCAAATAGCGGGTGAAGAAATGAACCCCTTGATGCACAACTTTTTGAAGCTGTTAGTAGACAAAGGAAGAATTCTTTTTTTAGAAGGAATTGGTCAACAATACTTGGCAAAGCTCCGAGAACTAAACCAAACAGTATTGGCTGAAGTTACATCGGCAGTCCCGCTTTCAGATGCTCAACAGCAGACTGTTCGCGAGAAGGTGCAGGCGATGGTCAGCGCTCGAAGCGTAGAAATTGAAACCAAAATTGACGCAGATTTAATCGGCGGTGTGGTAATCAAAGTAGGCTCTCAAGTAATTGATGCCAGCCTGCGGGGACAATTGCGCCGTCTGGGACTTCGATTGAATTCTTAATTGAAGGAAGAAGGAAGTTCGGCAACGGATTCTGTAACGGATGTAACGGATGTAACAGATGTAACGGATTTCAGTCCGATGGAAGTTGGAAGAAGGAAGAAGGAAGAATCAAACAGGAAGCAGGAATAAGTGAATTTATGTTTTCCAGTTATTAGTCCCAAATTCTTACTACCAAATCTCAATTCTTTCTTACCGAAAACATCGACCCGCCCAAAAATGGGTACAAGCCCCCGAGTTAAGTCGTGGATAGATCAAAATTTTAGACCAAAGTTCAAGCTCCCAGATTCATCTGTGAAGTAAATCTAAAATCTAAAATCTAAAATCTAAAATCGACTGACTGACAACTGACAACTGACACATAATAATTAACATGGCAGCAATCAGACCTGACGAAATTAGCAGCATTATTCGCCAGCAAATTGAACAGTACGACCAAGATGTAAAAGTCTCTAACGTCGGTACTGTTTTGCAAGTAGGCGACGGCATTGCGCGGATTTATGGCTTGGATAAAGCTATGTCCGGCGAATTGCTAGAATTTGCCGACGGCACCGTGGGCATCGCACTGAACCTCGAACAAGATAACGTGGGTGCAGTGTTGATGGGCCAAGGCCTCGGCATTCAAGAAGGTTCGGCAGTTACTGCTACTGGCAGAATTGCTGAAGTTCCCGTTGGTGAAGCAATGTTGGGACGGGTAGTTGATGCTTTGGCGCGTCCGATTGACGGCAAAGGCGAAATTAAAACTACTGAGACTCGCTTGATTGAATCTGCGGCACCTGGTATCGTTTCTCGCCGTTCTGTTTACGAACCGATGCAAACAGGAATTACCGCTATTGATGCGATGATTCCTGTGGGAAGAGGACAGCGGGAACTGATTATTGGCGATCGCCAAACCGGTAAAACTGCGATCGCGATCGACACAATCATCAACCAAAAATCGGAAAACGTAATTTGCGTTTACGTGGCGATCGGTCAAAAAGCTTCTACAGTAGCTAACATCGTCAACGTCCTGCAAGAAAAGGGCGCGATGGACTACACAATTGTCGTAGCAGCCAACGCTAGCGACCCCGCCACCCTGCAATATTTGGCACCCTACACTGGTGCTAGCTTAGCCGAGTATTTCATGTACAAAGGCAAGCACACTTTGGTCATTTACGATGACCTTTCCAAGCAAGCACAGGCTTACCGCCAAATGTCCTTGTTGCTGCGCCGTCCTCCGGGTCGCGAAGCATATCCTGGAGACGTTTTCTATCTGCACTCTCGCTTGCTAGAACGCGCTGCTAAATTGAGCGACGATTTGGGCGAAGGCAGCATGACAGCTTTGCCAATCATTGAAACCCAAGCTGGTGACGTTTCTGCTTACATTCCTACCAACGTAATTTCGATTACCGACGGTCAAATCTTCCTTTCTTCTGACTTGTTTAACTCTGGTTTGCGTCCAGCAGTAAACCCCGGTATTTCTGTATCGCGGGTAGGTTCTGCGGCTCAAACTAAGGCAATGAAAAAAGTAGCCGGTAAGGTGAAATTGGAATTGGCGCAGTTTGAAGAACTGGCAGCATTTTCTCAGTTTGCTTCAGACTTGGATAAAGCTACTCAAAATCAATTGGCGCGGGGTCAGCGCTTGCGGGAACTGTTGAAACAAGACCAAAGTTCGCCTCTGCCGATGAACGAACAAGTGGCTATAATCTATGCCGGTATTAACGGCTACATGGATGATATCGCTGTGGAAAAAGTCACCAAGTTTACTGTTGGTTTGCGCGATTATTTGCGGACTAGCAAGCCGAAGTACGGCGAAATCGTTCAAGGCGGCAAGGCATTGACTGATGAAGCTGAGAAGCTGCTGAAAGAAGGCATCGCCGAATACAAGCAAAGTTTCTTGGTTTCTGCGTAGACAAGTAGGAATTTTTAACCGCAGATTAACGCGGATAGACGCAGATAATCTGATGTTAATCTGCGTTAATCTGCGTTAATCTGCGGTTTTAATTAAGAAGATGCAGGCAAGGATGTAAGGAGAAAGTTATGGCCAATCTGAAAACTATTCGCGATCGCATTAAGTCGGTCAAGAACACTAAAAAGATTACAGAAGCGATGCGTTTGGTGGCTGCTGCTAAGGTGCGCCGCGCTCAAGAACAGGTGACTGCTACTCGGCCTTTTGCCGATCGACTGGCAGAGGTATTATACGGTTTGGCGGAACGCTTGCAGTTTGAAAACCTGGATTTGCCGTTGCTGAAAAAACGCGAAGTGCGATCGGTGGGACTTTTGGTAGTTTCGGGCGATCGGGGTTTGTGCGGCGGCTACAACAACAACATCATCAGATACGCCGAAAATCGCGCCAAGGAAATCAAAGCTGAAGGCTTAGACTACAAATACATCTTGGTAGGACGCAAAGCTACTCAGTATTTCCAGCGCCGCGAACAGCCGATTGACGCTACTTACATGAACTTGGAACAAATCCCGACAGCACCGGAAGCAGCGATGATTGCTGACGAATTGCTGTCTTTGTTCCTATCAGGAACTGTAGATAGAGTTGAGCTAGTTTACACTAAGTTTGTGTCACTAATTAGTTCGCGCCCAGTAATTCAAACCTTGCTGCCCCTCGATCCCCAAGGTTTGGAAACTCCCGATGATGAAATCTTCCGCTTGACATCGCAAGGCGGACAGTTTCAAGTATCGCGGGAGAAGGTTACTTCTCCTATGAAGAGTTTGCCGCGCGACATGATTTTCGAGCAAGATCCGGCGCAAATTCTGGAGGCTCTTTTGCCTTTGTATTTGAACAACCAATTGCTGCGGGCATTGCAAGAATCTGCTGCTAGCGAGTTGGCTGCACGGATGACGGCGATGAATAATGCTAGTGAGAATGCTAGCGATTTGATCCGTAGTTTGACGTTGACTTATAACAAGGCGCGGCAAGCGGCAATTACCCAGGAAATTCTGGAAGTTTCCGGCGGCGCTGAGGCTTTGAACGGTTAGGTTAGGGTTGACAATTTGTTTATTTTATGCTATGCGTCTGGGGGAACTCAGGCGCTTTTTTTTAGATAATTCGGCGGTTGAAACTGCTTTTACACAAACGAAGTCCCTCTCTAAGGAATGAAAATTTAATAACTTTAGCGTTTGTTAAATAGTCGGCACTGCACGATAATTCCATTTAGGTAGATATTCA